>CAZRDD010000010.1:20747-24456 GCA_964598675.1 uncultured Parafilimonas sp. | reverse complement strand
GTTAAATTAAGCTGTGCCCACCCGCGTGGGACACAGCCCTTTTTTGAACTTCAAATCCACACATACTTACAAGCCTGTGCATTGTTATGCAACAGGCAATATTTTTACATCAAGCAATCGGTCATCCACCCACCCAGTTAAATTAAGCTGTGCCCACCCGCGTGGGACACAGCCCTTTTTTGAACTTCAAAATCCACACTTATTTATAACGTGGGTGCTTTATTTCAAAGCATCCAGTGCAACGTTTAGTTTTAATACATTTACTTTTGAAGTACCCAGTAAACCAAGCAATGGTTTTTCAGTATGGGCATCTACCAAAGCACTTATTTTATCTTCGCTAACACCCCTTACAGCAGCAATACGCTTTACCTGTATTTTAGCGGCTTCGGGCGAAATATCCGGGTCAAGCCCGCTGCCTGAAGCTGTTACCAGTTCAGCAGGTATATCAGCTTTTTTTACACCAGGGTTATGTACTAAAAAGCTATCTATTCTGTCGCTTACCTGTTGCAAATAATCGGGGTTTGAAGGCCCTTTGTTGCTGCCTGCACTACCTGCTGCATTGTATGCAACGGCTGATGGGCGGCTGTAGAAATATTTATCCTGTGTAAAGCTTTGCCCTTCAAGTTCGTAGCCAACCACTTTACCGTTAACGGTAACTGTTGCCCCTTCCCCTTTTGCCGGTGATGCCTGCGCTGCACCCAGTATTACAAGGCTGTACACGCCGCAGAAAAATATTATGGTAATAATGGTAAGCCTTATTGAAGGCCCTATATACTGTTTCATATCTTTTGTTTTGCCCCTGTTCCTCTGTTAAAAAGGAACAGGGAATAACTGAATTTTATTAAATAAAACCTGTTGTTTTACTTGCCTGGCTGGCATTGGTTAAAACCAAACAGATACCAGTAAGTCTAACAGCTTGATACCAATAAAAGGAACAACAATACCGCCAAGGCCATATATCAGCAGGTTCCTTCTTAACAAGGCGCTTGCACCAATGGGCTTATAAGCAACACCTTTTAAAGCCAGCGGTATAAGCATTGGAATAACAATAGCGTTGAAAATAACCGCAGACAGGATGGCACTTTCAGGGCTGTGCAGCTTCATAATGTTCAAGCCCTGTAAGGCAGGTATGGAAGCGATGAACAATGCTGGCACAATAGCGAAATACTTTGCCACATCGTTGGCTATGGAGAAGGTGGTTAAAGTACCCCTTGTCATAAGCAACTGCTTGCCTATTTCCACAATTTCAATAAGTTTGGTAGGGTCGTTATCCAGGTCAACCATGTTACCGGCTTCTTTAGCAGCCTGTGTACCGCTGTTCATAGCCACGCCAACATCTGCCTGGGCCAGGGCTGGTGCGTCGTTCGTACCATCACCCATCATCGCTACCAGTTTGCCGCCGGTTTGCTCCTTCTTTATGTAATTCATTTTATCCTCTGGCTTTGCTTCGGCAATAAAATCATCTACACCAGCCTTTTCGGCAATAAATTTTGCTGTAAGGGGGTTATCACCTGTAACCATTACTGTTTTAACACCCATTTTACGCAGGCGGTCAAAACGGTCGTGTATGCCGGGTTTAATAATATCCTGAAGCTCTATTACCCCTATTGCAACATCGTTATTGCTAACTACCAGGGGTGTGCCACCATTGGCAGCTATAAGCCTTACCCGTTCAGTCATATCTGCACTTATGGTATGGCCAGCCCTTTCCACTTTATTGCGTATACTGTCGTAAGCGCCTTTACGTATGCGGGTTTCACCAATATTTACACCACTGCTGCGGGTTTCGGCGGTAAACTCAATAAAAGTTACCCTTTCCTGTTGCAGCACCGGCTTTTTAAAACCTTTGGTTTCGGCCAGCTCTATAATAGATTTACCTTCGGGTGTTTCATCCGCCAGGGATGATAATATGCAGGCTTCAATAAATACATTTTCATCCACGCCTGCACCAGCCCAAAAGTTGGTGGCTTTACGGTTACCAATGGTTATGGTACCGGTTTTATCCAGCAACAGCGTATCAATATCACCAGCCGTTTCAACCGCTTTACCACTTTTGGTAATTACATTGGCACGTAAGGCCCTGTCCATACCGGCAATACCAATGGCACTAAGTAAACCGCCGATGGTAGTGGGTATTAAGCACACAAACAGCGATATAAATGCGGCGATGGTGATAGGGGTATTGGCATAATCGCCAAACGGTTTAAGCGTTACGCATACAATAATAAAGATGATGGTAAAGCCTGCCAGTAAGATGGTGAGGGCAATTTCGTTGGGTGTTTTTTGCCTGCTGGCACCTTCTACAAGGGCTATCATTTTATCGAGGAAGCTTTCGCCGGGTGCTGTGGTAACCTTTACTTTAATATGGTCGCTAAGCACTTTGGTGCCGCCGGTTACAGAGGATTTATCTCCGCCAGCTTCCCTTATAACGGGTGCGCTTTCACCGGTAATAGCACTTTCATCAATGGTTGCAATACCTTGTACTATTTCGCCATCCATGGGTATGGTATCCCCTGTTTCGCAAATAAAGAAATCGCCTTTTTGCAGTTGTGAGGAGGGTACAATTTTTATTTCATCGGTAAATATATCGCCTACCGGAAATACCTTTTTAGCGGGTGTATCCTGCCTGGTTTTGCGCAGGCTGTCTGCCTGTGCTTTACCCCTTGCTTCGGCAATGGCTTCGGCAAAATTGGCAAACAACACTGTTACCAGCAGAATAAGGAATACGATGAAGTTATAGGCAAAACTACCCTGTGACTTTTCGCCTGTTAAAATCCATATACATACAGCCAGCATAATGGCTGTGCCTATTTCCACGGTGAACATTACCGGGTTGTGTACCAGTATGCGTGGATTTAGTTTTATAAATGATTGTTTAAGTGCTTCTTTTACCAAACTGCCCTCAAACAATTTTGTACTGCGTTTATCTTTTGACATAGTTGTATATTTTAATCCATCCCTTTTGCAGGTAGTGGAAATATGTTAAGCGGTTGTGGTTTATCTCATTCCAAAATATTCAGCAATAGGGCCAAGCGCAAGTGCCGGAAAAAAGCTTAGTGCCACCACGATGGCTATCACCGCAAAAACCATCGCCCCAAAAGTGAATGTGTCAGTTTTTAGTGTGCCTGCACTTTCTGGCACAAACTTCTTTTTGGCGAGTATACCGGCAATGGCTACGGGCCCTATAATTGGCAGGTAACGGCCAAGCAGCATTACAATACCGCAGGTGATGTTCCAAAAAGGTACGCCATCGCCCAGGCCCTCAAAACCAGAACCATTGTTGGCTGAGGAAGAGGTGTACTCGTACAGCATTTCCGAAAAACCGTGGTACCCGGGGTTGTTTAACCAGCCCGCATAAGTTTTGGGGTCGTGTGCGTACAGGTGAGAGGATAGTGCGGTAAAGGCAAGTATTAAAAAGGTATGCAACAATGCTATGATGGTTGCTATCTTCATTTCCTTGGCTTCTATTTTCTTGCCTAAAAACTCGGGGGTACGGCCAACCATAAGGCCCGAAATAAATACCGCGATAATCATGTAGACGTAAAAGTTAAGAAAGCCCACCCCTACGCCGCCGTAAAAGGAGTTTACCATCATACCCAGCATACAGAACATGCCGGTTAAAGCGGTAAAGCTGTCGTGCATGGCGTTTACTGAACCATTTGATGTTACGGTGGTGGTAATGCCCCAGTATGCAGAGGCGGCAGGCCCG
>CAZRDD010000010.1:0-20737 GCA_964598675.1 uncultured Parafilimonas sp. | reverse complement strand
GGCCCGAAACGAACCTCCTTGCCTTCCATACTGCCAAGCTGCTGCGTTACACCAAGATGAGTTATGGCAGGGCTGCCTTTCATTTCGTTGTATACACTGGGAACCAGGAACAGCAGGAAGCCAACCGTCATTACCCCAAATATCATCCATGCCAGCCTTTGCCTTTTTAGCATGTAGCCCATGGCGAAAATTAAAGCAATAGGTATTAGTATGATGCTTACGTTTTCAATAATGTTGGTGAAGTAATTAGGGTTTTCCAGCGGGTGGGCTGAGTTGGCGCCAAAAAAGCCGCCACCGTTTGTACCCAGTTGTTTAATGGCCACCATTACGGCGGCTGGCCCACGGGATACATTTACGGTATCGCCCTGCAGGGATATATATTGGTCCTTGCCTTTAAAGGTCATGGGGGTGCCGTTGATGAGCAGCAGCACGGCCACCACAATAGATAAAGGCAGCAAAACCCTTGTGCAGGATTTAATAAAATAACTGTACAGATTGCCCAGCTTATCTGTTGTTTTTTCCTTCATAGCCTTAAAAACAACGGCACAGGCAGCCATGCCTATACCGGCACTTATAAACTGGAACAGCATTAATACCAACTGGCCAAGATAAGATACGCCACTTTCGCCGGAGTAGTGCTGCAGGTTGGTGTTGCTGATGAAGCTGATGGTGGTGTTAAATGCAAGGTCTGCACTCATGGAGGGGTTGCCATCTGGGTTAAGGGGCAAGGAACCCATCGTCATTAAAACGAGCATGGAAAACAAAAACCATACAAGGTTTATGGTTAACAGCGCCAGCAGGCTTTGTTGCCAGGTCATTTCCTTTTCAGGCTTAATACCACCTGCTTTAAAAAACAATTTGTCAAGCGGGTTTAAAATGGGGTCAAGCCATGTTTTCTCACCCTGGTAAACCTTTCCCATGTACCTGCCAAGCGGGATGGCCAGCAGAACGGTGAGCACAAACATGGTAATGATACCTATAATTTCAGTGTTCATATTTTTTGGATTGATTGAATTGTGTTGTTGATTGTTGCTAATGATTGTTGCTTAAAATTTCTCGGGTTTTACCAGCACATAGCACAGGTAAATAAACACGAGGATGGAGATGACAAATAGTATGAGCATAGCTTTAAATTTTATCGAAAAAGTTTATTGATTTGTAGAATAAGGCAAACCCTATGAGGCCTGCGATGATTAATAATACTGTTAGCATAGCTTTGTATTTTTAAGTTGTTTTAATGAAAAAGGATACTCATTTTAACAATCACCATGTACACCAGCGCAAGGGCCGCAAGCCATGCAGCAATAATTACGGCTACTTCTTTTATTTTACCAGTATTTAATGCCCCTTTATTAAACCGGCTTGTGTTGTGCTTTTCGTACGTACCGGCCTGGCTGGTTTCGCCTTCCGGTGTTACCCGGTTTCTATCTCCATTTGTACCCGGCTGATTTTCCATACAATAAGATTGTTAATGTTAATAATGTTTGGCAAATGGCATGCCCTGCCGCCATGCCAAACGGGCATAGTGGCTAAAACCCTTTACTGTAAAAGGTTTCAGGTGTTTTAAAAATTAGTGTAACGGTGGCGGGTAATAAAAAAGCCTTCCGAAATGGAAGGCCCTGTTTTCATTTTGAAATGGTGTATTTGTAAAATATTTGTTATCGAATCTGTGGTATTGCTATAACTTATACTCCTCAATTTTACGGTAAAGGGTGGTAAGGCCAATATCCAGCAACTTGGCGGCTTCGGTTTTATTACCCTTGGTATGGTTTAGCACCCGCTGAATATGCAGTTTTTCAACACTTGCCAGCGAAAAGGCCGAAAGCGAATTGCCCTGCTGTGCGGCCATGCTTTGGTTTTGCATTTCAAAAGGCAGGCTTTCAACGGTTAAAAACTGGCTTTCCTCCATTATCAATGCCCTTTCCATCACATTTTTCAGTTCTCTTATATTGCCTTTCCAGTGGTGGTTTTGCAAAGCCCGTACAAACCCTTCGGCCAAACCCTTAATGTGTTTATTTGTTCGGGAGGCAAATAACTCTGCATAGTATTTTGCCAGGGGTATTATATCATCTTTTCTTTCGTTAAGCGATGGCAGGGTAATGGTAAACACATTCAGCCGGTAAAACAGGTCTTCCCTAAACTTGCCGTCTGTAATTTCCTGTTGCAGGTTACGGTTGGTGGCGGCAATTATCCTTACACTTACTTTGGTGGGTTTGGTATCGCCCACTTTAATAAATTCGTTGGTTTCAAGCACACGTAACAGCTTGCTTTGCAGGTCAATATGCATCTCCCCTATCTCATCTAAAAAAAGGGTGCCTTTATCGGCTTCTTCAATCAACCCCCTTTTATCTTTTGTAGCCCCGGTAAATGCTCCCGCTTTATGGCCAAATATTTCGCTTTCCAGCAGCTCCCTGCCAAAAGCACTGCAATTAATGGCCATAAAATTATTGTTCTTTCTTTTACTGTTGTAGTGTATGGCTTGTGCAAAAACCTCTTTACCCGTGCCGGTTTCGCCCAGCAACAGCACCGTGGCATCGGTGGCCGAAACTTTGGTGGCCAGTGAAACGGCCTCCTTTACCCCGGCTGATGAACCAATGATATTGCTGAAGGAATAGCGCTTGTCTAACTTCTCCTCCAGTTGCTGCACTCTTTTTTGCAGGCCCGCTTTTTCAACCGCACGGCTTATAAGGGGCAATACCTTATCGTTATCATCTCCTTTGGTAATATAATCAAACGCGCCATTTTTTATAGCCTGCACCCCATCGGCTATATTGCCATGCGCGGTAAGCATAATCAGCTCCGCCCCGGGGTATTCCTGCTTAATTTGCCTGCAAAGCTCCACGCCATTGGCATCGGGCAGTTTTACATCGCAAATAATTACGTCAACAGTACCCTGTTCCAGCTTCTTCCAGGCGGTTTTTGCATCTGGTGCCTGTAATACTTCGTACCCCTCCAAACCAATAATACGGCTTAATAAACTCCTTATTTTTTCCTCATCATCAATAACCAATACTGTATTCAAGGCTGTTAATTTAGGCACCAAAAGTAAACAGAAAATAATATGCAGCTTATAATGTTGTACAGTTAGCCCCCGCAAACCGTTTGCAACGGGTTAATACCATGCAGGGTACCATGCGCAGCTATTATGCTAAACCGCACAAACATCTCCTCGCTGTACCATTGCTCTTTATGTGTTTTAACAACAACCTCCCTATGCTCCTTCATCTGGTAAGCAAACTGCTGCATGTGCGCCCTGCTCTGCCATACGCTAAAGGTGGCCTGTTTTACAAAAGGGGCTTCACCAATACCCACGGAGTAAATAAAACCTGGTGCAGAGTTCATTTGCACTGCAACAGCATTTACATGCCCCCAAAACCGGCTTAGCTTTTTTAACCGTATGGTGGCCCTGGTTAGTACGGCCACCGGTGCGGTGCTGGTATTGCCCTTTTTGGGCAGGTTACCAAAAACGGGTTTGCCATCCCACAACCCATGGCCCTCTTCTGCTTGCAGCACCACCGTAAACACCTCGCATTTAAACATGCGCCAGTACCGTGAAATAAGACGGGGCTGAACGTTTAATATACTTTTGGGGTTGGCAACATCATTCTCCGGCTCCTCCTCTTTCCACACCTGCAGCAAAGCCCACTGCCGCCAGTCTGGCTTTTTATCAAATGTGCCATTTCGGCCGCAGCCCAACAGCTTCCAAAAATGGTATTTTCTGCTAAACCACAGTGGAAACCTGAACAATGCCATAGACAGGAAACCGGCAAAACCAACATATTTGGGATAGCGTACGATGCTTAATGTACAATACATGTTATTAAATATGGTAAATATAACACTCCGCCACCTTAATAAGTTGCCTGGGGTAACGGCAACCGTTAATTCATTTTACCGGCAAAGGGTTTAACCTAAAATTCTACGGAAATGTTGAACGCTTATGCCCTATCTTAGAGCCGTATTTATTAACGGTTGAATGATGCATATTATGAACAAAATTATTACAACACTGGCTGTTATGTTAACCACCCTTTCGGTTACCGCTCAAAAAGAAATGCCCTTGTACGATGGTGCAATACCCAATGCCATACCCTGTACGGTAAAAGAAACCTCAACAAATAATGGCATACTTATTATTGCGGGTATAACAACCCCTACGCTTACGGCCTACCTTCCGCCCAAGGAAAAAAGAAATGGCACTGCTGTATTGGTAATACCCGGCGGAGGTTACAGCATTGTTGCTGCCGGCCACGAGGGGGCTGATGTGGCAAAAGCTTTTAACGATGCTGGTATAACAGCTTTTGTGTTGAAATACCGCATACCCAACGATGCCTGCATGACAGATAAAATGTTTGTGCCCCTGATGGATGCACAACAGGCCATATATACCATTAGACAAAATGCTGCTGAATATGGCATAGATACAGCAAAGGTTGGGGTGATGGGCTTTTCCGCTGGCGGGCACCTGGCTGCTACTTTAAGCACCCATTTTGACAGGCCTGTTCGCAGTGAACTGGCAGGTGCCAACCTGCGCCCAAATTTCTCGTTACTTATTTACCCGGTGATAAGCTTTAGGGAAAATATTGCACACATGGGCAGCAGGGAGAACCTTATTGGTAAAAACGCCGACGAAAAATGGGTACACTATTTTTCAAACGAAGAGCAGATAAATGCTCAAACGCCTCCTGCGTTTTTTGTGCATGCCTCCGACGATGGTGCCGTAAACCCGGCCAACAGTATAGTATACTATTCGGCTTTGCAAAAGCTGAAAATATCAACCGAACTGCACATTTACCAAAATGGGGGCCATGGGTTTGGCCTTAACAACCCCACCACAAAAGATAAATGGTTTGAAAGTTGCCTTAACTGGTTTAAAACAAACAAGTGGCTATAGCTGTTAAATGGTATGCTTAATAAATCCTTCATTTTCATTATGTTAGCCGCTTGTAATAGCTTATTTCCGTTTAACAAAGTTTAACTTAAAAAAATTGCGGCAACGGTATTATTGACCAACTTTGCGTTACAAAATAAATTGAGCCATGAAAAAATTACTCACGTTTGCCCTGCTTTCAGCATTTGTTACTTTTAGCCTGCAGGCCTGTGCGCAGGAAGATAAATCAAAAAGGCCCAGCCCTCCTGCCAATGCCACTGTTACAACCAATAACGGGGTTACTATTAGTATTGATTACAGCCAGCCAGCTTTAAAAGGCCGTACAATGGGTAAGGATGTAGAGCCTATGGCAGGAAAAGTTTGGCGTACCGGGGCTAACGAAGCTACCGTGTTTACCATTGATAAAGATGTTACCGTTGAAGGCAAAAAACTGCCTGCTGGTAAATATGGCTTGTTTACGTTGGTTGATGCCAATGGCTGGACCATTATTTTTAACAAAACCTGGAAACAATGGGGCGCGTTTACTTATAAGCAAGCCGATGACGTATTAAGGGTTACCGTTACACCAGTTACAACAGCTTCCTCTCAGGAGCGTTTTACCATTACTGCCGATAAAAGCGGAAAAGTATCGTTGCTATGGGGAACTACCGAAGCAGACTTTAATGTGCAATAGTTAATTCTTTATATGATGTTAAAAGGGGCCGAATGGCCCCTTTTTTTGTACATTAAATTTCAGGCTATTGTAAAAAGTCTAAAATCTATAAAACTATGAATATCAATATAACCGGGTAAAATATCCGCATACTATTATCTGTAATTGCGTATAAAATACAGAATAATATTTGTTGTTTGAATAATAAAATTATTCTAATTTTGGGTTTTTAAGGGTTTAGGGTTGAAAATCGCCTCCTGTGTCTACAGGAGGCTTCTTTTTTTATAAAGTACCTGGTTTGTTTTTTTTTAAAAAAATATAATTAGTTACGAATTATTCGTAAATTTACGATAGTTTCGTAAAATGGAAAAATTAACAAGACAAGAGGAAGAAGTGATGCAGGCCATCTGGCATACCGGCGAAGGCTCGGTAAAATCGTTTCTGGATGCAATGGAATTACCCCGGCCACCGTATACCACAGTAGCCTCCACTGTTAAAAACCTTGAGAAAAAAGGCTTTATAACCAGCCGCTTATTGGGCAACACGTATTTATATACCCCGGCCATTACCGAAGGCGACTACAAGCAAAAATTTATGCAGGGCTTTGTGCAGGACTATTTTAATAACTCCTATAAAGAAATGGTGAACTTTTTTGTAGACAGCAAAAAGCTAAACCCTGCCGAGTTAAAGGAAATTATAAATATGATTGAAGGAAAAAATAAAAACAAATAGCGATATGCAACTACCATTAGACTATATGCTTAAAATGAGTTTATGCCTTGCGGTTGCTGGCATATTTTATTTTTTGGTGCTGCGGCGGCTTACCCATTATACCTGGAACAGGTGGTTTCTGCTGGTTTGTACGGCGGTTAGCTTTGTAATACCCATTATTAATTTAAACAGTTATGCAAAAGCTGAAAAATTAAATAATGTGTTTTTTGTTAGCAAGATACCTGCCATAACTACAATTATGCCTGCTGCTGATGCAGCTTCAAATGGTTTTAAGCAAAACAGCCAGTTTATTTTAGGCCTTTTTTTTATAACGGTGGTGTTAATATTACTCTGCCGCCTTGCCATACAGTTTTTCTCTCTTAAGAAAATAACGGCCGGGGCGCAACTTGTAAAAAATGGAGACATACTGCTATACCATATACCTGCAAACATTGCCCCTTTCTCCTTTGGCCGCAGTATATATATAAACCATACCACGTACAGCCCGGCAGAACTGGAGGAAGTTATCAGCCACGAAACGGTGCATGTAACCCAAAAACACACCTTTGATGTAATGTTGGCCGAACTGGTCTGTATTGTTAACTGGTACAACCCTTTTGCATGGCTGCTTAAAGCTGCCATAAAACAAAACCTGGAATTCATTGCCGATGATGCCGTTATAAAAAGAACAGCGAACAGAAAAAACTACCAATACCTTTTGTTGAAAGTTACCGGCAACCTGCCCCTGGCTATTACCAACAACCTGAATTTTACCTCGTTAAAAAACCGCATAGCCATGATGAATAAGGCAAAAACATCTAGGCTGCATTTGCTAAAGTTTATTTTTGTGTTGCCCTTGGCTTGTTTGTTGCTGCTCGCCTTCAGGCAGGCTTATAATAATACCGAAGCCAATAACAGCCACAGCGCACAGGCAACAGGCGATACATTTATACTCGGCACCTTAACGTATGCCATAAATGATACAGGTGCAGAAAACCTTGTAAAAAAAGATGCGGCAAACAGCCTGTTGCAGCCGGGCAACGTATTAAGCCTGTCCTCTATTCAAAACGAAAAATTCCGCCTGGCAGGGTTGCTTCAAAAAAACGGGTACGATACATCCGGCAGCCATACTATTTACTTTACGGTGGATACATTTTCCACCAATAAAAGTTTTGCCATACAGGTAAACATCAATGTTAAACAGGCCCAGGGCATTATAGCCCCTAAAACCAATAACAAGCAGGATAAAAACGGAGCTTTTGTAAACGAGGCGGATGGTGATAAACGAAGTGCCTCTATCGGCATGACCAACGGTGATGGTATAGCACACCAGGTGCAATACCAAAAGCAACAGGAACCCGGAAAATCAGCTGCCAGTTTAAATATTCAGCACGCAAAATAAATCAAGCATTTTGTTCGGCCCGTTGCAATACAGCAGGCTGCTTAAAACAAATCATCCCCCAGCGGGCTTTACTACTGCCTGGGTAGCCAAAGTTTTGCCTATGCAACAATAAAATCAACAAAACAATAAACTAACAAGGGGGCTTTTTAACCAGTAAGGTTAAAAACAGAACACTATTGCCCTAACCAGCCATATACACATACATGGCTGGGCTGTACAACTATTGCCATAACCATAATAAAATAAAACCATGAATTTTAAGAAGATTAATACCGTAGCCGGATGGGTTATTTGCTTAATTGCCTGTACTGTTTATATAATGACTACCGAAGCTGGCGGAAGCCTTTGGGACTGCGGTGAGTTTGTTAGCAGTTGTTTTAAACTGCAAATACCGCACCCGCCTGGTGCGCCATTGTTCGTACTAATGGGCAGGATATTTATTGTGTTGTTTGGCGATAACCCCGTTACTGCGGCGAAGGCCGTAAATATTATGAGTGCTTTGGCCAGCGGCTTTACCATCCTCTTCCTGTTCTGGACCATAACCCACTATGCGAGGAGATTAGTGGTTGCAGACAATGGCACAAATGCCACATTAACATCAAAGCAGGTTATAACCATTATAGCAGCGGGTGCGGTGGGCGCGCTGGTGTACACTTTTTCCGATTCCTTTTGGTACAGCGCCGTGGAAGGTGAAGTGTATGCACTTAGCTCCTTTTTTACCGCCATTGTATTTTGGGCAATTCTTAAATGGGAAAACCGGGCCGATGAACCTGGCGGCGACAAGTGGCTGGTATTTATATTTTTCCTCATCGGCTTATCCATTGGTGTACACCTTCTGTGCCTGCTTTGCATACCGGCTATTGTAATGGCGTACTACTTTAAAAAAAGGAACACCATTAACTACCGCCTGCTGCGTAAATACTTTGTACGTGCCATACTTGCTGGTGGTGTTTTAGGCATTGCATTGGCATTAATTGGTGCCCAAAGCGAAACAAATGCAGAACAGGGTATACCCCTTGATGGCACAATGGCCGGACTTTTATTAGCGGGTACTTTGTTAAGTATTGGCCTGCTGTACGCCGTTGAAAAACTAAGCGGCAGTAAAAAGGAATATTATGGCGGTGCATATATCTTTCTCCTCATAGGGGCCGTTGTGCTGGGTATTGTACAGGTAGGTGTTATACAATACACCATAAAAATTGCTGGCAGCTTCGATGTGTTTTTTGTAAACCAGCTTAACCTGCCTTTCTTTTCAGGCTTTACATTTTTCTTCATTGTGTTGGCGGCGCTTATATGGGCAGGCTTGCGCTACGCTTCCCGCAAATGCCATCCTTACATAAGTCTTGGGCTATGGTGCTTCATCTTTACCTTAATAGGTTACAGCAGTTATTTAACTACGATGATACGCAGCAATGCCGACCCTGCCGTTGACGTATTTAATGTAGATAACCCTCAAAGCCTTAATGGGTATCTCGGCAGGCAGCAGTATGGGGATTTTCCCATACTGTATGGGCAAAAATTCAATGCCCGCCCGGTGGATTATAAAGAAGGTGCTACTATTTATGAGAAAGGCAACGGCAAATATGTTAAAGGCGAAAGCATTGGCCATTACGTATTTATGCCACAGGATAAAATGATTTTCCCCCGGATGTGGGACATGACCAACGACCAGGGCCATGTAGACTATTACTACTATTTTTTAAACGTAGGCCGGGCGAAAGACGGCACCCCGGATATAGAAAAAGACGAAGCGGGCTTTTACACCAGGCCCAGCTTTGCCGATAACATAAAGTACCTGGTAAATTACCAAACCTATTTTATGTACCTGCGCTATTTTTTCTGGAATTTTTCGGGTAAGCAAAATGATATTGAAGGCATTACCAGTGCTAATGTACGCGATGGCAACTGGATTACCGGCATACCATTAATAGACAATGAAATGTACGGCAACCAGAGCACCCTGCCCGATAGTATAAAAAGCAACAAAAGCCATAACAGGCTGTTTATGCTCCCATTAATACTTGGGCTGATTGGGCTTTTCTACCAGATGCGAAAACGGCTTGACGATGGCATTGTTAGTTTTCTGTTCTTTTTTATGACGGGTTTTGCCATCATCATATACCTCAACCAGCCGGGCTACCAGCCCCGCGAGCGGGATTATGCGTATGTAGGCTCCTTTTATGCTTTTGCTATCTGGGCCGGGCTGGCGGTAGTCTATTTTGTTGAGCTGGCCACCAGGTGGAATACCAAACTTGCAAAATATATGGCATGGTGTGGCGGCGGTACAGCAGTGCTGTTGCTTGCCTGCGGCCTTGCTGGCGGCGGCATTGTTACACTTGGTGTTGGCTTTGCTGTTGTTTTTGCTGTAGTTGCACTGGGCCTGCCCTATGTACTCAAATTCGCCGCAAACGAGCAGGTGGTGGTATATGGCGTCACGTTAGCCTCACTGGCCGTACCACTTTGGATGAGTACGGAGGAATGGGACGACCACGACCGCAGCAAAAAACAGCTTGCCCGCGATGTGGCAAAGGACTACTTAGAGAGTTGCGCCCCCAATGCCATATTGTTTACTATGGCAGACAACGATACCTACCCCTTATGGTATGCGCAGGAGGTGGAGGGCATAAGACCCGACGTGAGAATTGTAATTACTACACTGCTTAGTGCCGACTGGTGTATTAATGCCCTGCGTTACAAAATAAATAAAAGCGCCCCTGTTGATGTAATTTGGAGCAAGGAGCAGATTGAAGGCAGCAAACGCGATTATGTTACCTACCAGCAAAAACCACCTTATGACGCTAACAAATACTACAACCTTTATGATGTAATGAAAGATTATGTAGGCAACGACAGCAATGTGGATGAAAGGGGATACAGCATACTGCCACAAAAAAAGCTGTTTGTACCGGTAGATGTAGCCGCTGTTAAAGCAAATGGTACTGTTAACGCTGATGACAGCGTGGTAAGCCAGGTGCAGTTTGAAATTCCCAAAAACGGCTTGCAAAAAAACGACCTGGCAATACTGAATATCATAGCAGCCAACCAATGGAAGCGCCCCATCTATTTTAGTATGCCTTATGCCGACCTGGGTTTTGGAAGTTACCTTAGGCGCGAAGGGCTGGCTTACCGGCTGGTACCTGTGTTAAACTCAACGGTTAATACGGATAAAATGATGGATGTTGTTATGAACAAATTTGGCTTTGGTAACGCAGAAATTAAAGGCGTTTATTTTGACGAAGAAAACCGCAGGCAACTAAACATCATCCGCAGGGCTGATGCAGAACTGGCACTGGACCTTACCAATAAAAACAGGAAGGAAGATGCCCGGAAGGTGCTGGAGAAAGCAGATAAGATGATGCTGGAAAGCAACTTTCCTTACGGGATGGTGGCGCGCTACAACGACCATGATAAAACATCCCTGATGTTTTTGGAGGCCTGCTACAGGGCCGATGACATAGCGCTAGCAAACAAAGTGAGTGCTGCGGTAAGAAAAGACCTTAAACAACAGCTAAACTATTACAATAGCCTGCCTTCCGAAAAAGCGGATGATTTGCAATACGAGAAATCGTCTGCCGAAAACCTGCTGAGTGTACTTGATAAAATGGAGCAAGCGTATCAACCCAAAAAACTAACGTTACAATAATATGAAAAGAGGCATTAATGCAGGCGCTGCCAAAACGTAAACTGCAGTAAGGCTAATCAATTAAAGCTGCCTGCAAATAATGGAGAGGTAGAGATGACTCAGCCAGTAAGTTATAACACTGTTGTAAATAAAATCAAACAAAGTGTTATAACTTACTGGTTGTCATAAAATATCGAGTGTTATCCAATGCCGTACAAACTACTGCCTTTTTCAAACAGTTTGTTTATTTTCTTTTCAATGGCGGGGTCTTTTGCCAATACGGGGGCATGGTGTGGCTTTATTCTTGCATCAATTATCAGTGGCCCCTTGCAACCCCAATGCTTATAACTGGTAAAACTGTCTACACCATAAATATCGTGGCTGGGGTTGCACCTTGTGTATGTTACCCACAGGTAATTTGCAAGGCTTGCAGCAGTAAAACCAGCATCATCACATAAAATTAAAAATGGCGCTTCGTTTAACGCTTGTACATGAGGCTTCAGCAATTCATTAACCGCTTCAATCTCTCCAGCCGTTGCTTCATAATTTTTAAATGGTGCTATCTGCACACAAACTACGCCCGGCATGGCCAATGCAATATTTTTAAAAAGAGAAACATTCTTTAAAGCCGCAGGTATCTCCCGACAAAGTTCTCTTTTAACGTCGCCACAGGCGGCAAATACCACTTTACTGCCAGTGTTCAGGCCCGTACCTGAATAATCAAGTGTATCAATGGTGGTGTTGGTGTAAAAATGTACATCCCTGGTAAGGTCAATTCTGCTCAACAAAAACGCCATATACTCAGGAATATGGTAGGGCGAAACCCTGGTTTCTTCATCGGCAGTAATAAACAAAAATTTAGCAAGGCTCAACTGGCCCGTACCCAGTATGCGGTTGGCTATGGTTAATAATTCTGCTGGCTGCTTCGATGGCAAATAGGGAGTGTACCTTTCGCTTCCGGTAGCCAACAGCAAAGGGTGTACACCCGCTGCATCAACAGCATAAATCTCTTGCAGTCCGGGTATTTCGTCGCGCAGGGCGCTGCCGGTAAGCAGGTGTATCAATTCACCAAAACTGGTGTCCTCCTGCGGCGGCCTTCCCACCACCGTAAAAGGCCAAATAGCATTATTGCGGGCAAATACCTTATGCACCTTCATTAAAGGGAAAGGGTGCTGCAGGCTGTAATACCCAAGGTGATCGCCAAAAGGGCCTTCCGGCTTATTTTCACCGGGGTGTACCTCCCCTGTTATCACAAAATCTGCATCTGTGCTTATACAAAACCCATCGTTGTATGTATACCTGAAACGCCTGCCTCCCAATATACCAGCAAACGTTGTTTCGCTCATGCCTTCCGGCAGCGGCATTACAGCCGCAAGGGTATGGCTGGGCGGCCCACCCGCAAAAACACTTACTTTTAAAGGTTTGTTCAGCGCATTGGCTTTGGTTTGGTGTATACCAATGCCACGGTGTAGCTGGTAATGCAATCCAATTTCCTCGCCGGGCAGGTAATCATTTCCGGTAAGCTGCACACGGTACATACCAATATTGGATTGCATGATGCCTGGCTTTGTAACATCTTCGGTGTACACCTGCGGCAGCGTTATAAAAGCACCTCCGTCCTTAGGCCAATGTTTTATTAATGGAATATCATTTATGCCAATCTCGTTAGCCAGAACAGGCTTGCTAACCGCGTTTTTTAAGGGGAGTGCTTTTACCCCGGCCAGTGCTGCCCTTAAGTTTTTAAAGGGGTGCCTGATGGCTTTTATCGGGTCATTTTTTAATTCTATCAACTCCTGTACCAAGCGAAAAGTAGAACGGAAGATAAACTGGCTTCTTTCCAGGGTGCCAAAAATATTTGAGGCAGCCCTGAATTTAGAGCCTTTTACATTTTCAAATAGTAATGCAGGCCCTTTAGCTTCATGTACCCTTAGGTGAATGGCGGCCATTTCCAGGTTGGGGTCAACTTCTTCTTTAATCCTCACAAGATGCCCATGCTTTTCCAGGTCCAGCAGGCTGTCCTCCAATGATTTGTATACCATCCTGCAAAGGTAAGTGCTGGCAATGCCGGTTAAAATAATTTGTGAAACAGTTTGCTGGTCGTGTGTATTAAAACTTTGGACAATAAACACCTCTCCTGTAGCCGGAAGAACTGTTATCGCGTTGGCTGAAACCGTAAGTAATTCTGAACAAGCCTGTGTAATAAGAATCTTTAGCGCCAGGATTGCCCCTTTGCGTTCCGGTTGGATAAGGGCGTGCGGGGTCTATCTCACCGCCACGGTAAGCCAATTCAACCGCTTTAGCCCCCCTCTGCATCAATAATATGGTTGGGTCTGCATAAGTTGTACTCACATCGTCAAGATAGTCAGTAAAAAGCTTTCGGAATCCCACTTCAAATCCAATGGAAAAATTATCATTCAGCGCATATTTTAAACCAAAACCAAATGGAATGCACACCTGAGTAAGTGCATACATTTTTCTGTTAGGGTAAGCCGAGAGGCCCTGCCCTTCTGTACCCAACGGTTGAAGATAATAACCAACGCCAGCAGTATCATATGTATAGGGGTTAAAATTAAAAACACCCACACCAGCAAACACATAAGGTGTCCACCCTTTTTCACCTAAATTGAATATATCATATTCAAGAGAGAGGCTTCCTTCATTAATATATGTACTAAAATTAAGGTTTCTGTATCTGTATTTTGCATCGTTATACTTATCATCAGCGTGTACCTGGCCCCCAAGATAGTCTGCACGCAGATACAACTTACTTGCTAACCTGTATTCCACCCCAAGCTGAATGGCCGCTTTTGCCATATCTGCAGTTAACGCGCTGGGTTGAAGGTCGCCTGAATAATTCATAATGCCGGGCATTACATTAATATACAACCTGGGCTGCGCCTGAATGCTGAAAGAAATAACAATAAGTAACAGTAAGCAGAATAAATGTTTTTTCATGGGCTTGTATCCAAAAGGTTTACTCGAAAATCAGTGCAAATAAAGGCAATCCCGCTTTAATAACGGATAATTGATTGATTTCTTTTACGGGCCAGCTTATTTTTTTGGTATTTAACCAGGAGTGTAAAAAACTTATAAAAATATTAGTTGAAAAAGTAAAAAAAAGTAATAATATCGTAACAATTAATATAAAAAATGTAGTTTTATAGCGGAATAAATGAAAAAAATGCAATTATGACGGACGAAAAGATAGATGAGCTTGATTATCATATATTAAGCGAACTGCAAAAAGATGGCAGTATGTCTTTAACCGTTATGGCAAAAAAGCTCAATGTATCCATTGGCACCATCCGCAACAGGGTTGGCAGGTTGCTGGAAGACAAAACCATACAAATTATTGGCAGGATTGACCCCGGAAAAGTAGGGTTTCATGCCTATGCGCGCATATTTATTTCGGTGAAACCAGCCAAGAACATACGCGAAGTGGCAAAGCATTTATCCATTTTTCAGGAGGTGAGTTTTTTAGCCATGATTTCCGGTAAGTACGACCTTGAGCTGAACGTGCAATGCCGCAACAACGACCATTTACTGGAGCTGATGGAAAAAATTCAGATGATTGAGGGCGTGTATGAAACCGAAACGAACATGTATTTAAAGGTGCTTAAAATAGCCCAGCCGCAACTGGACCTGGTGAAAGATATCTGGATAAAGGGGTAGCATTTTGCAGATGCAGGTTGGGGGTAACGGATAAACTTTTTAATAGCAATTATATATAAACCAAAAACAGGTTTAAGTACCGTGCTGGCAGCCTTAGCAGGCCTGCAACAACGCGGTATATGCTTGGTAATGTACGCCCAAAAGTGTATTTTATCATTCTAACCACACTTAAAACTAACACGTATGAACCAAAAACTGCTGCGGTGGCTGTTATGGCTTTGCACAGGGCTTTTCTTTTGCAGCCCGGCAATGGCACAGGGTAACACCACTACAATTAAAGGCAAGGTTACAGGTAAAGATGGCAGCCCCATTGCCGGTGTAACTGTACAGGTAAAGGGTAAAAACGAAGCTACCCAAACAGGCACAGATGGATTGTTTCAACTTGTAGTCCGTAACCCCTCGGGTACGCTTGTTTTAAGCAGTGTAGGCTATGCCAGCAAGGAGGTAGCTTACAGTTCCTCCGCCGGAGACCTTTCCATTCAGTTGGATGAATCGGTAAGTGTTTTAAATGAGGTTGTTTTAACGGGCTATATCAAGCAAAAGAAAAGCGATATTACCGGCGCAATATCATCTATAAGAAACAAGGATTTTAAAAATCAGCCGCTGTCAAACCTAGCCCAAAGCATTGAGGGCAAAGTAGCGGGCCTGCAGGTTACAACACCCTCTGGTACGCCGGGGGCTGGTTTGCTGGTAAGCGTAAGGGGTTCCAACAACCCACTGTATGTGGTTGACGGTATACCTATGCTTAGCGAAAGCAACTCTTCGCTGTCATCCTCCTACACAACAGACGGCACCGTTGTTGGCCAGGGGCAAAACCTTAGTTCAATCTCGGATATTAACCCCGAAGACATTGAATCCATAGAAATTTTAAAAGATGCCTCCTCTGCCTCCATTTATGGTGCCAGGGCGGCAAACGGTGTGGTGCTGATTACCACCAAACGCGGTAAAAATGGCAAAACAGACTTTAACTTCGACAGTTATACCGGTTTGCAGCAGGTAAGCCGCAACATTCCTTTTTTAAGCAGCAGCCAACTGGTAAGCCTGGAGCAGGATGGCCAAAAACAAGACCTTGACTTGTATAACAATAACCCAACCTTATTCGACTCGTTGCTGAGTGCAAATGGTGTAACCGGTTTTGATAAATCTATGCTTACCAATGCCTTACCCGCTTCCTGGAACACAGGGGTAAATACAAACTGGTTAAACCAGGTGCTGCGTACCGCACCCATTACCAATATCCAGCTTTCGGCGCGTGGCGGCAACGACAAAACCCGCTTTTTCATGTCGGGCGATTATTTTGACCAGCAGGGTATTGTGATACAGAACTATTACAAACGCGGGTCGTTCAGGCTTAACGTTGATAATAAGGTGAGCAGCAGGGTAAGTGTTGGTGCAGGCTTATCTTTTACCTACGGCCGTAACAGGAGGAGTTTTAATGATGATACATACACAGGGGTGGTTACCAATGCCATTGGAGCCTCGCCGCTAATGCCTGTATACAATGCAGATGGCACCTATGCCGATTATACACAATACCAGGCGCTTTGGTTAAGCGATAACCCCGTAAAATCGGCGCACGAAGTGGTGCCGTTCACCACCAATTACCGTTTAACAGGCAACGTGTTTACGGATATTGACCTGATGAAAAACCTTAAACTGCACAGTTCGTTCGCTACTGACTATACCAACCTGATTGACGACCAATATTTTGATGCTATTACCAGCGATGCCTCAGGCGTAGGCGGTAAAGCATTTAAAAACTTTTATACCAATTTAACCTGGATACAGGAAAACACGCTTACTTACCAAACCAATTTTGCAAAAAACCACAGCCTTACCGTATTGGGTGGTTTTAGTATGCAAAATTCCACCCCACAAGGGTATGGCCTAATGGGTACAGGCTTTCCGTCAGGGGCAGGTTTAAGGGATATATCCAATGCGGTATCAATCTTCAAGCAACCGGTTGACCCATCTAAAAATGTACCTGTGGGCCTTGTATCCTATTTCACAAGGTTTTTGTATTCCTTCAAAGAAAGATACCTGCTGTCCATCAATGCCAGGCAGGATGGCTCTTCGCTGTTTTCACCCTCTAACCGCTGGGGTTTTTTCCCTGGTATGTCGGCAGGCTGGGTGTTAACAAAGGAGAAGTTTCTTGATAAATCAAACTGGTTAACCAACTTAAAACTGCGCTTTAGCTATGGCGAGCTGGGCGACCTTAGCAACAATGCGCCTTTTGGGTACCGTACCAATTACACCCCTGCATCGTACAACGGCCAGGTAGGTTTACGGCCTTACAACCTGGGCAACCCCGATATTACCTGGCAGCGCAACAAAATGGTAAACGTTGGTATTGATTTTGAACTCTGGAATGGTAAAGTAAGTGGCTCTATCGAGGCATACAAAAGCAATCAAACCAAACTGCTAACCCAGGCGCCTTTGCCAAGCACCTCAGGCTTTGCAGCTTACAGTGTTAATGCAGGCAATATAGAAAATAAGGGTATTGAACTGGGGCTGTCGGCTTATCCCATTAAAAACAGCCGCTTTACCTGGACCACCAGCTTTAACATCAGTTACAACAAAAACACTATCAAATCGCTTTACAGCGACAACCAGTTGCTAAGTGCTTTCTCCGACCTGTTTCAAACCCACATTTTAAAAGTGGGCGAAGCAGTAGGTTCTATGTGGGGTAACAAGTTTTTGGGTATTGATAAAACAACCGGGCTACCCTCCTTCTCCACAGACCCGCAGGTGCTGGGTAAAGCCACACCCGATTTCTTTGGCGGCTGGAGCAACGACCTGCGCTATGGTAAATGGGACCTTAATGTTGCCACGCAGTTTAGTATA
Organism: uncultured Parafilimonas sp.; assembly: GCA_964598675.1. Lineage (GTDB taxonomy): Bacteria > Bacteroidota > Bacteroidia > Chitinophagales > Chitinophagaceae > JABDFW01. The sequence goes on along the minus strand of CAZRDD010000010.1, from coordinate 2,943 downwards.
GGCAACAAAGTATACAACCTTATACAGGCCGAATACCTTACCGGCGGCTGGGCCGATGGCGGGTTTGACGGTAATAACCAACTGGTGCAGGTATTTGCCAACAATGCCGCCCTTATTAACACCCGTTGGAAAAAAAGTGGCGATGCCTCCAATTTGCCACGCGCTTCTGTGTTGTTTAACTACTACAACCAGGCCTCCTCACAGTTTGTGCAGGATGCATCTTTCTTTAAAATCAAAACAGTTAACCTGGGGTATACTTTCAAACCAAAACAACCGGGTGCTTTTACTTCTCTTAGGGTTTATGTGCAGGTACAAAACCTGCTGACTGTTACAAAATATTATGGCTTTGACCCAGAGGTGAGTTCAAACGGTGGCAGTGCGCCGCAAACAGCCGGGGTTGACTATGCTGCCTACCCCCAGGCAAGAACATACATGTTTGGCGTATCATTTATTTTTTAATGGGTGTTAAAATAGTTAGAATATGAAAAAATATTTGCTGATAATAATAACAATAAGCGGTGTGTTAGGCATAACATCCTGCAACAAAATACTTAACCCCTCCTCGCCAAACGCGGTAGACCCATCCTCTGTTTTTACATCTGAACAGGGCCTGATGGAAGCGCGCACGGGCATGTATGCCACCATGGAGAAAAAGAACTACTACGGCGGCGTATACCCCCTGTTAGCAGAGTGCTATACCGATAATGGCACCTGCGGTGGTTACAATGTAATTGACCTTAACGATATTTCGCAACGCGCCGTGCAGCCCACCAACCTGTATGTGGATGGTATTTATACCGCTATTTACACCACCATTTACACCGCCAATACCATTTTGGCAAATGCTTCAAAAGTGCCCAATACTGATGCTTCCATCATTGCCAATACCGAAGGGGAAGCCTATTTTGTAAGAGGGTTGGCTGAGTTTGATTTGCTGCGCCTGTATGGGGAACACTGGAACCTTAGTTCCACCTACGGCATCTCTATTGATACCACTAACCAAACGCCTACCGTACCTGTTACACGCAGCAGTGTGGCAGCCTCTTACGCCCAAATCATCAGCGACCTTAACGGAGCAGTAAGCCTTATAAACACTTACAACGGTAACATGTATGCTTCCGTTTCGGCAGCCCAGGCATTGCTGGCAAGGGTTTACCTTTACAAAGGCGACAAAACTAACGCTGCCGCAATGGCCGATAAGGTGCTGGCAGATAACAATTTCAGCCTGTACAGCGCGGGCAGTTTTCAAAATATTTACAGCCAGAAAAGTACCAGCGAAAGTGTTTTTGAACTGGTGTTTGATGCCCAAAACCAAAGCTATTATAACATACTTACTTATGTACGCGCCGATGCCACTATTTCGGATGTTGACTTTGTGGCCTCTCAAGACCTGAACAACCTGTTTATAAGCAGGCCGGGCGATTTACGCGCCAACCTTGTTGACTTTAACCCGGCCGACAACGACATAAGCATTATACCCAATGGCCGTACCCAAAAATACAGGGGCGAAACCACCAAAGATAATTCAGCCTACGCCATACGCCTTGCCGAAATATACCTTATCAGGGCAGAAGCATTGGGCAGAACGAAAGGGTTGAACGACCTGAATACATTAAGGGCCGCCCGCGGGCTAACCGATTTAAAAAGCAGCGATGTGCCAAACGATGCGGCTTACCTGAACGCGATACTTGATGAACGCAGGGCTGAACTGAATTTTGAAGGCCACCGCCTGTTCGACCTTGCGCGTACCGGTAAAGTAGAAGCTGTTTTGGGTACAGGCGTTAAGCCTGTTATGCCAATCCCGCAAAGGGAAATCACTGCCTCCAACGGGGTTGTGGCACAAAACCCTGGCTATTAAGCAGCAGGTATTTTACTGGCAATTAGTTTTTTTTTGAAGTGAGGAACATTGATTGATTTATAAACACGCCATATAGAATGAACAGTGTAAACAACGCCCCGGCAGGTATATTCAAATCCATTTATCCATACACCGGGGAGGTTATTGCAGAATATGAAGTGATGGGCGATGCTGCGTTAGAGCAACGCCTTGAGAAAAGTGCCAGGGCTTTTAAACATTGGCGTAAAGTTTCGTTTGCTGAACGTGGTGCTTTAATGCAAAAGCTGGCAGATATACTTATTCAGAAACGGGATGAGTATGCCACGCTTATTACCAACGAAATGGGCAAAGTGCTTAAAGAGGCCAAAGGGGAGGTTGAAAAATGTGCAGGCTGCTGCAGATATTACGCGGAACATGCAGAAGGCTTCCTGGTGGATATTAACCAGCCTTCCGATGCCTTTAAAAGTTACGTAACCTTTCAGCCTATTGGTGCAATACTGGCCATTATGCCCTGGAACTTCCCCTTTTGGCAGGTTTTCCGTTTTGCTGCGCCTTACATTATGGCGGGCAACGTGGCGCTGCTAAAACATGCGCCAAACGTATGCGGCGTAGCACTGGTTATTGAAAAAGCTTTTCTTGAAGCAGGTTTTCCCGAAGGCGTTTTTCAAACCCTTATTGTGAATGTGGATAAAACCGAGGCAATTATCCACCACGATGTTGTGCAGGGCATTACCCTTACCGGCAGTGAAATGGCTGGCAGTAAAGTGGCAACACTGGCTGGTGCCGCCATTAAGAAAACAGTTCTCGAACTCGGCGGAAGCGATGTTGCTATTATACTGGAAGATGCCGATATAGCAAAAGCAGCACAGGTAGCCGTACAAAGCCGCATGCAAAATGCAGGGCAAAGCTGTATAGCCGCCAAAAGGTTTATTGCCGTAGGCCATGCTGCTGATGCATTTACGGCTGCAGTACAAAGTGAGATAGCTGCGCTTAAACAGGGCAACCCTTTTGATGAAACGATTACTACCGGCCCTGTAGCAAGAATTGACCTGGCTGAAAAAATTGAAGCACAGATGCAGGGCTCTATTGGCCAGGGTGCAAGCCTT
>CAZRDD010000009.1:0-25633 GCA_964598675.1 uncultured Parafilimonas sp. | reverse complement strand
ATTATAAATTGCAAAATTTTGGGCCGGGCAATATTGTTAACGCATCGCTGGGGCTTACTTATGATTCAACGGATGGCGTTACCGACCCAGCCAACCTGCGCATAGCCCACAGCGATACCGCTGGCGGGGCCAATAAATGGGTTAATTTAGGCGGAACGGGCAGCGCTGTAAAAGATGGGACGATTATAACAACTGTAAACTTTACCACCTCCGGAGTTTTTGCATTGGCCAATGCCCTTGGCGGCATTAATATTTTACCCGTACACTTTATTAAGTTTAACGCTGTTGCAGGCAAACAGGGGGTAGGGTTAACATGGACAACCGCTGATGAGGTTAATACCCATTATTTTAATGTAGAAAGGCAAAGCGCACCCGGTAACTGGTTAACGGTTGGCAATGTAAACGCAAATAAAAACCCCGGGGTTAACAACTACGCTTATACCGATGTGGCTGCAACCGGCAACGGCAGCTATGTGTACCGCATAAAAGAAGTTGATAAAGATGGCAGCAGTTATTTAAGCAATCAAATAATGGTGCGCATACAGGGCGACAACAAAATGAACGTAAACCTTATGTACCCTAACCCGGTACGGGATGTGCTGCATTATTACGTATCAGCCAGCGATAACAACCGTGTTATACTAACTATAACCAGCCTGCAGGGCAAAATATTTGGCACGCAACGCTCCAACGCCAACCAAACGTTACAGTTGGGCGTAAAAAACCTGCCCGCCGGGGTTTACCTGCTAAACTTTACCAACGAAGCCACCGGGGAAAAAATAGTGAAGAAATTGGTTAAGCTGTAAATATTCCACTTCAAGTAAATTTTGCCACGAGGCCCTGCAATGTTTTGCAGGGCCTCGTGGTTGTTGGGGCGGGTCTGCAAAAATGTACCGTGCCGGTGTAACTGTACTTACAAAGCTTGTTACCCGTTATGCCTATTATCCGCGCCGAATGCTTACTTTTGCGCCGCAAATTGGAAGCCGTGCGGTACAAAAAGGTATTAAACAGCCTTTTGCCGGTAACTATATCTGCCTCAAAAAAAATAAATCTAAAATCGAATGGCTTTACAAGCTGGAATAGTGGGGTTACCTAATGTGGGCAAATCAACCCTTTTTAATGCACTGAGCAATGCCAAAGCACAGGCAGCCAATTTTCCGTTTTGCACCATTGAACCCAATGTGGGCGTTATAACTGTACCCGATGAAAGGCTGATAGAACTGGAGAAACTGGTAAAACCCAACAAGGTTGTACCTACCACTGTTGAAATTGTAGATATTGCGGGCCTGGTAAAAGGTGCCAGCAAGGGCGAAGGGCTTGGCAACCAGTTTTTAGGCAACATTAAAGCCACTGACGCTATTATACACGTACTGCGTTGTTTTGATGATGATAACGTAATACATGTTGACGGCAGCGTTAACCCGGTACGCGATAAGGAAATAATAGATACTGAACTGCAGTTGAAAGACCTTGATAGCGTTGACCGTAAAATATCCAAAAGCGAGAAACAAGTGCGCACCAGTGGCGATAAAGAAGCCATACATGGGCTTGAAGTTTTACAGGAGTTAAAAGCACACCTGGAACAGGGTAAAAACGCCCGTGCTTTTAGTATTACGCCCGAAGACAAAGCCAAACACGTTGACGACCTTTTTTTACTTACCATAAAGCCCGTTATTTACGTGTGCAACGTGGATGATAAAAGCGTGGTAAAAGGCAACAAACATACTGCGGCTGTTATGGAGGCGGTGAAGCACGAAAAAGCAGAAATAATTTTTGTAAGCGCTGAAATAGAAAGCGAAATTGCTGTTATGGAAAGCTATGACGACAGGCAAATGTTTCTGGAGGATATGGGCCTGAGCGAAAGCGGTGTGGCAAGGCTTATAAAATCAACTTACCGCCTGCTTAACCTGGCTACTTATTTTACCTGCGGTGTGCAGGAAGTAAGGGCATGGACTATTACCAAAGGCATGCTTGCGCCACAAGCCGCCGGTGTAATACATACCGACTTTGAAAAAGGTTTTATACGGGCCGAAGTAATTAAATACCTTGATTTTGTAAAATTAGGCAGTGAAGCTGCCTGCCGCGAAGCGGGTAAATTATCTGTACAGGGTAAAGACTACCTGGTGGAAGATGGAGATATTATGCACTTCAGGTTTAATGTATAGCCTGCAATTACAAACACATAAATAATTAAAGCCCCGGAAATCGAATGGTTTTCCGGGGCTTTAATATTAAGATACCGCTTTGCATATAGAAGAAGGGAGGTTGACCAAATATTGTTGTAAAGCTGCGTATTATCAGCGTCCCGCTACTTAACATCACTAACACATCGAAAGCCCAAATTATTACCAGCGCTGTTTGTTTCACCTGCACCACGGCTGCCCGCTTTGTATCGTTTACAATACTCATCGCTGCACAAAAACGATCCACCACGCTGCACATGCTTTTGGGCCCCCGGTTCTTCGGGGTCGTAACTATCGGCGGGGCCTTTGGGGTTATCTACCGGGCTGTGGCTGTAATAATCTGGCCGGTACCAGTCGCTGCACCACTCCCATACATTGCCCTCCATATCGTAAAGGCCATATATATTTGGCTGAAACGATTTAACGGGCGCAGTACCGGTAAAGCCATCATCACCCGTATTTTTATAGGGGAATTTACCCTGAAAAATATTGGCCAGCCATTTACCGCCGGGCTTTAGCTCGTCGCCCCAGTAAAATACATGGTTGCCGGTAACACTCCTGGCAGCAAACTCCCACTCTGCTTCAGTGGGCAGCCTTTTACCGGCCCATTTTGCATAAGCAACTGCATCTGTAAAACTTATCTGTACCACCGGGTAGTTGTCTTTTCCTGCAATAGTGCTGCCTGGCCCTTGCGGGTGCCGCCAGTTGGCTCCATTAACATAAGCCCACCATTGCAACTGGTCGTCCAGGGGTACTGCGTGGTTGGGTGGCGAAAATACTGCCGAACCAGGCACCAGCTTATCAGCAGGCACACCGGGGTAATCGGCTGGGTTAAGCTTCTTCTCCGCCACGGTAATATACCCTGTAGCTTTTAAAAAAGCAGCAAACTGGGCATTGGTAACCTCGTGTTCATCCATCCAAAAAGCATTTACTTTTACGGTATGTAATGGCTTTGCATCAGGAAAATCGTTGATGGTACCCATTTGGTAAGTGCCCCCTTTTATCAATACCATCCCATTATGGTCCGCCGCATTTGCGGTTGAATCTGTTTTAACGGCCGCATTTAAAATCAACGCCCGCGATGTAGGGGCTTTGCAGGCCAAACAATCCTTACGGTGCGCAGCAGTTGCCAGCGAGTCATTTCCACCGGGTACATTGCCTGCATTGTTACAACTACTTAATAATGCAACTGCTAATAAACTCCTTATTATTCTGCTCATAATCCTTTTTTTGCACACATTTACTGCGCAGTATTCAACTTAGCCACCTGTGCTTTTGTCAATGCCGATTGTAATAACTGTTCAAGCTGGTCAATACCTGTTTTTTGCCACACGATGTTTTGCTGGTTGTACAACACAAATGTTGGCACCGCATGTATAATGGTAAGTTGGGCCAGCAAATCAGGGTTATCGTTAATATCAATATAAACCACTTTTAATTTACCCGTATACGCCTGTTGAAACGAATCAATTACCGGCCTTGCTTTTTTGCACAAACCGCAGTACCGCGAGTAAAAATCAACCAGCACAGGTGTTTTATCAGCCAGCAATTTTTTAAAGTCAACAAGGCTGATGTTGTTTTTTACTGATGAATAATAGGAGTACCCAGAGCCAATCCAGTTTGCAATTCCACCCTGCAGCTCATACACCTGGGTGTAGCCTGCAGCCAGCAACTCGTTAGCCAGTTTGGTGGTGCGGCCGTTGTTAATGGCATATATAAATACCGGCTCCGTTTTTGCAACGGCCTTAAATTGTTGCTGGTAACCGGGTGTGGTAAGGTCAACATTAACTGCATTGGTTACATGGTTAATGGCATACTCCTCCGCCGACCGTACATCAATAATTTTTGGGGATGCCTGCCGTTTAATTTTTGCCACAAAGGAGTCTATGCCAATAATGGTTGAAGGTGCCTGGGCAAACGCTGCAACAACTGAAGTTGCAACCGCCAGTATTAACAACAAAGTGTATTTCATGTTATATGTATCTTATACGTTAACTGTTAAAGCCATTGCACCACCGTTGTTGCCGTAGTGCAATGGCAACTTATTAAGTTAAGCAACGGCCCCGGCTGGTGCGTGCTGCCTGCTGCCAGCCAGCAATGCTTCTTCCTCGTTGCTGTCCAGCGCTACAACCGGCCCGCCTGCACTAAGCTCGCTGCCCTGTTTTTTTGATTTGAAGATGGGCCACAAAAACTGTGCATACCACTCCTCCTGCTTATAATGTTTTGTACCGAAGGAGGTAGGGTATTGCCTGGTAATAATACCTGTACCAAAAATTACATCCCATAAAAAAAACATGTTGCCAAAATTGCCTTTATAGTAACCCACACCGTCATCAGAAGTATCGGCGTGGTGTGCATGGTGTGTAGCCGGTGTGGAGATAAGCCTCTCCAGTACCCATGCAAACGGGTGCAATACCTTGTACTTGTAAAAAGGTTTATCCCATTTTATGCTGCTGTGTGCGCCCGTAGTAATAAGCGACTTTATACCTGTTACAAACAACGCCGCATAGCCCAGGCCCAGGTAGGTTAGTGCTGCTGTAAGATATATTTGAGAGAAGAAAACGGTATATATAATATTCTGCCTGCTGGCCATGCTCATACCCATATAAGGGGCTGAATGGTGCGTGCGGTGAAACCGCCATAAAAAAGGCACCTGGTGGTGCAGCCTGTGGTACCAATACTGTGTAAGGTCATCAGCAACGGCAATAATAAAAAACGCCCACCAAAATGGCACCCATGCAAACACGTTCTGAATGCCCGGCAATATTACCGGCAGCAGCTTTAAAGTAAAATATACAATGGCTGGCCGTATAACTACTTTGGGCCCAATAAAACAAACAAGGTCAAGCACACGCTCGTTGCGGTTCCACCTTTTATCATACAAACCCAGCAATACTTCTGCAATACCTATCACCACCATAAGTGCTGACAAACCCCATGTATTAAGGTTTTGAAAAACTGATTCGACAATCTTTATCATGGCATTAATTTTTATTGGTTGTTGTAGATGATGTTTGTGTACTGTTAGCTGGTGCAGCCTGTTTTACCCAGGGCTTTTGACCAGTAAAATAAAATGTGAGGAACATTAGCAATACAGGCAGTGCATATATAAAGATGCTTAAACCCGCATCGCGTGCAATTTTTACGGCTGTTTCTTTTGGTAGTTTCATTGTATAGTGTTTAAGTGTAAATAATTTTTTGGTGTTTTGTAAACCTGGCTATACGGAAAAAATGCATTGCAGGCATTGATGCCTGCAATGCGCTGTACACTATTTAAGTGCGTGTTGTACAAACCATAACCCGCCTAAAAAAATAAGCAACGGAATAAGGAAAACAAGAATACCCACCAGTATTTTTTTAGCGATGATGATGAAATCCTGCAATACCATAGTTGTTCGTTTTTATTTGATGTGATGTACAATTTTTTACATTAATGTGCAGGGGCAGCGGCCGGGGCAGATTTTGCGTTATGTATCCTGCGGTTAAATACATCATCCCAATCAATAAAGGGGTAGATATTGTATTTTTTTGCATGCTCCTCAAACAACGCTTTTAGCTCGGCCAGCTTTTCAGGATATTTTTTTGCCAGGCCAATGCGTTCGTTAAAATCGTCATTAAGGTTATACAGTTCCCAAACATCCTTGCTGAAATCCTGTACAGGTTTTTGCTTTGTGGAATCCTTAAAATCGTTTTCATCAATATAATCGGGCCTGTGCAATGTTTCAGCCTTCCAGCCATCTTTGTAAATGGAGCGCGACCCAAATATGTAGTAATGCTGTTCCGTATGGCGCGCTTTGGCTGTTGCATCGTTAAAGGAATATACAAGCGATGTACCCTGTATGCTGTCCTGTTTTATACCTCTTATATATTCAGGAACACTAATGCCTGTGTACTCCAGGGTAGTAGGCAACAGGTCTATTACATGCCCGTACTATGTACGCAGGCCGCCTTTCTCCTGTATACCTTTTGGATAAAATACAATCAGCGGATTGCGTGTGCCGCCTTCGCTGTTGGCATCCTGTTTCCAGTATTTAAATGGCGTATTGGCCGCCTGCGCCCAGCCCAGCGGGTAGTTGGCCTGTGCCTCTGGTGTACCAATTTCGTTTATAGCATCTTCGTTCAATTTAAGGTAGGCCTGCTCAGTAAGTGTTTTGTTGTTGCGTGGCGCATATTTGGCTTTTACAACACCATCAGCAGTACCTTCCTTACTTGCACCATTATCGCCTATTACCAAAAAAATGATGGTATTGTCCAGTTGGTTTATTTCCTTAAGGTAATGCACCACGCGGCCCACCTCATAATCGGTATAGGTAAGGTAGCCTGCATATACTTCCATAAAACGGGCGTACAGCTTTTTCTGGTCTGCGGTAAGGGTGTTCCAGGCAGGTATGCGTGGGTTGCGCTCGGGCAATTGTGCGTACGCGGGTAAAATGCCCAGCTTTTTCTGCCCGGCAAAAATCTTTTCCCTTAAAGCATCCCAACCGTCATCAAACTGGCCAATATACTGGTCGCTCCATTCCCTGGTAACTTGGTGCGGTGCATGGGTGGCCCCGGGTGAATAGTAGAGAAAGAAAGGCTTATTGGGTGCCGCCTTTTTCTGCCTGGCTATATAGCTTATGGCTTTATCAGTTATCTGGTCGCTAAGGTGCCTGCCATCAGGTGCAACGTGTGCATTGTCCTCAAACAGGTCTGGCTTGTATTGGTCGGTTTCGCTGCCCAAAAAGCCAAAATAATGTTCAAAGCCTTTACCACTCGGCCAACGGTCAAACGGGCCAGCATCAGTAGCATCCTCATCAGGCGTTACACCCCATTTACCAACCCCAAAAGTATTGTAGCCATTGTCTCTTAAAATTTCGGCAATGGTGCCGTCGCTGGCGGGTATGCGGCCATCATACCCCGGAAAACCTGCCGACAATATGGTGTGGGCAAAACCACCCATGTGAACAGAATGATGATTACGCCCTGTAAGTAACGCAGAGCGGGTTGGCGCACAAATGCCCGCTGTATGAAAGTTGGTGTACCTAAGCCCGTTATTGGCCAGGCTATCGAATATTGGTGTTTTTATTACCCCGCCAAATGCACTGGAAGCACCGTAGCCCACATCGTCAAGCAATATCCAAATAACGTTTGGCGCTGCTTTTGGGGCCTTTACTGGCTGTGGCCACCACTCTTTAGACTCTGCCAGTGTTTTGCCCACCACGCCACCATAAGGCTGGTTATTTTGTGCATGTGTAGTTTGCAGTGCCAGGCTGCTGCCTGTTATTGCCAATGCAAGCATTGTGTTTTTCATCGTATAATTTTTTCGCTTTGTTGTCGTCAACGTTTACAATATAACCAGGTCAAACTTTCACCGCAGCCTTAAAATACCGGTTGGCTGTTACAGTATAACCCGGCGCTTAGCGCCGGGTTATTATAGTGGTCAGCTACTTTTTGGCTGGTTGAAAAATAGCCCTTCCGCCGCCATTGTGTATCCTGCCTTTAAGCACATCCTCCCAATCAATAAAAGGATAGATGTTATACTTTTTAGCATTCTCATCAAACAGGGCTTTTAATGCCTCCAATTTTTCAGGATACTTCTTTGCCAGGTCTGTGCGCTCGTTAAAGTCTTCATTCAGGTTATACAACTCCCAGGTATCATTAGCGTAGTTCCTGGTAATGGTATCCCTTTTAAACAGGTCAACAATATCGGGGCGGTGTATTGCCGCGGCCTTCCAGCCATCTTTATAAATGGAGCGTGCACCAAAAATGTAGTAATACTGCTCCGTGTGCCTGCTTGGCGCTTTGGCATCGTTAAAGGAGTACACCAGCGATGTGCCCTGTATGCTGTCCTGCTTAATGCCCCTTATATAGTCAGGTGCTGTAATACCCACATACTCAAGCGTGGTTGGCAAAAGGTCAATAACATGGCCGTACTGGCCACGTATACCACCTTTATCTGTTATGCCTTTGGGGTAATACACAATCAGCGGGTTGCGGGTGCCACCTTCTGCATTGGCATCCTGTTTCCAATATTTAAACGGTGCATTTGCGGCTTGTGCCCAGCCCAGCGGGTAGTTTGTTTCCTTGCCTTCGGGGGTACCTATTTCGCCAATATTGGCCAGGTTGGTTTTAAGCGCCTCTTCTTCGCTAACCGTTTTAACAAAAGGGGAACCATTAATTACACCCGTAAAAGTGCCTTCTTTACTGGCACCGTTATCGCCAATCACTACAAATACCAGTGTATTATCCAACTGGTTAATGTCCTTAAGGTGGTTTACCAGTTTGCCTACCTGTGCATCAATGTAAGTAAGGTAGCCTGCATACACTTCCATAAAACGGGCATACACCTTCTTCTCGTCTGCCGATAGCGTGTTCCATGCTTTTATGCGCGGGTTACGCTCAGGCAATTGCGCATCAGCGGGTATAACACCCAGTTTTTTCTGGTTGGCTATTACCTTTTCCCGGTAAACATCCCAACCTTCATCAAACTGGCCTTTGTATTTATTGCTCCACGAAGTATCAACCTGGTGCGGTGCATGGGTTGCCCCCGGTGCATAATACAGGAAGAATGGCTTGTTAGGCGCCGCTTTTTTCTGCCTGTCAATATAGCTGATGGCTTTGTCTGTAATCTGTTCGTTTAAGTTTCGGCCATCGGTGGCAACATGTGCGTTATCTTCCACCAGGTCGGGCTTATATTGGTCGGTTTGCGAACCAAGAAAGCCGAAAAAATGGTCGAACCCTTTACCGCTGGGCCACCTGTCAAAGGGGCCTGCATCGGTTGCATCCTCATCGGGGGTAACACCGTATTTGCCCACCGCAAAAGTGTTATATCCATTATCGCGCAGTATTTCGGCAATGGTGCCTTTGCTGGAAGGGATACGGCCATCGTAACCCGGAAAGCCTGCGGAAAGTGCCGTGTGCGAAAACCCACCCACATGTACAGAGTGATGGTTGCGCCCGGTTAACAAGGCTGAACGGGTGGGCGCACAAATACCTGCCGTGTGAAAGTTGGTATACCGCAGGCCCTGTGCAGCCAGCGCATCGAAAGTGGGCGTTTTTATAAGCCCGCCAAATGTGCTGGAGGCACCAAAACCAACATCATCCAGCAACACCCACACTACGTTGGGTGCGCCCTTGGGCGCTTTTACAGGTTCCGGCCACCATTCCTTTGACTCGGCCAGGGTTTTACCCACCACGCCGCCATAAGGCTGCGTGGTTTGGGCACTTGCAGTGTTAAACGAAAGGCTTCCACCTGCAAGTACCAGGGCTAACATCGTTTTTTTCATATTAAATTTTTATCGCTTTTGTTGATACTATTTTACTGTATGCACCAGACTAATGCTGGCCATAATTACCACCCCGGATTTTGTGTTAGCTGTGGATTCAAGTCAATTTCAGACTGTGGTATTGGGTACAGGTTGTTTTTAGCACTGGCTGCTGCTTTGGCAGGCAAAACATGCAACGCATCCACCAGGTAAGTACCTCCGCGGCGGGCAAGGTCAAACCAGCGCTGGCCTTCCTGTACAAATTCCTTTCTTCTTTCAAGAAAAACGGAGTCTCTAAAATCGGCCTGGCTAAGTCCGGTGGTAAGGTTTGGCAGGCTGGCCCTGTTACGAACTTTGTTAATGGCCGTATATGCGTCGTCAGTAGGAGCACCGTTCAGCTCATTTTGTACTTCTGCATACAATAATAATATGTCTGAGTAGCGTAACACGGTGTAGTTTATGCCGCTTTGTGCCTGGCTGTTAAGCGGGCTAAGGCTAAAATCTATAAACTTAGCAAAACGTGCCTGCCCAAAATTTACGGTTGCTCCGGTAGCTGCATTGTAAAGGCTGGTATAAAAAGTTACCCCTCTGCGGGCATCTGTTGGGTCGAATATCTGGTAAAGGCCATCGGCAGGCAGGTCGCCAGCATAAACAGCCGGATTGAATGCCCCAAAATTGGTTGAACTCAAATACTGTGTACTGTTTATTGCGCCCAGGTTGGTGCCAAACTGTACTGAAAATATGTGCTCCTTGCCATTTTTAGTTGCCTGCTGAAAAACATCCAGGTAGTTGGCAAACAAATCGTACCCATAAACACCCGTTGCGCCAGGCAATGTACCTGCTGTTATTACCTGTTGCAGCTCAGTTAGTGCTGCTTGCCAGTTTTGCCTTGTTGCGTATACTTTTGCCAGCAGCGCATGTGCTGCACCGCTTGTAGCACGGCCTTTGTTAGAAGCAGTGTAGGTTGCAGGCAGGTTAGTTGCATCAGTTAAGTCGGCAATAATTTGGGCGTAAACATCTTCTTTAGCGGCCCTTGCTACTTTAAGTTTGCTTACATCAACAGTTGTTGGGTCGTGCAGTATCAGCGGCACATCCCCATGCAGGCGTACCAGGTTAAAGTAAAGCAATGCACGTATAAACTTGGCTTCTCTTACCAGGCGGCTGCGCAAAGTGGTATCAATATTAATGTTGGCAATATTATCAATAGCCACATTTGCCCTGCTGATACCGTAATAGTGCTGCTGCCAGTTTTTCTTAACCCTGTCGTTAGAGGCAACATAAGTAGCGGTACCCAGTGCCCTTACATCGGGGTTGGTATTGCTGGGGCTAAACACCTGGTCGTCGCTTCCGTTACCGGTAAGCAGGTTAAGGTTACGGCCATAGATAGGGAAATCTGAGGCGGGGTCGCTGTCAAGCGTACTGTAAACGGCATTTACTGCCGATACCGCATCTGAAGCTGTTTTATAAAACTGGGATGTTACAATGATGGAATTGGGCGTTTCAGCCAGCTTATTGCACGACAACAGGCTGCCTGCTGCCGCAAATATTAATATGTATGCTCTTTTCATCTTTATACTTTTTTCAGTTACAGGGGCTGTTCAGCATTTTGCTGCCTTCCTCAAGGCGGCAGGCTACAGCGCCTGTATTATTTGTTGTTAGAAACTTATATTGACGCCTGCCAGGAATGTTTTGCTGGATGGATATACGCCGTAGTCAATACCCTGTTTGGTATTGTCGTTGTCGTAAAAGTTTGTTTCGGGGTCGTAGCCGGTGTATTTGGTCCAGGTAACCAGGTTTTGTGCTGATACATACAGCCTGATTTGTTTGGCCCATATTTTTGAAATAACCCCTTTTGAGAAAGTATAACCCAGCGTTATGTTTTTGAGTTTTAAGTACGAGCCATCTTCAATATACCTGTCAATTACCTGTGGTACTGGTGAGTTGGTGGCTTTTGCTACTGTACCATTGGGGTTAGTGGCACTCCACCTGTCCAAAAGTGTTGATGAGGCATTGAGCGACAAGGTGGGTATCTCCAGCTTTTGCTGCAACAGGTTAAATATTTTGTTGCCATAAGAACCCTGTAAAAAGAATGACAGGTCGAAGTTTTTGTAGCTGATAGTGTTGCTGAAACCCACCGTAAATTTAGGTTGTGCACTGCCCAGGTTATGTTTATCGGCAGTGGTTACAACACCATCGCCATTATAATCAACATATTTTCTGTCGCCAGCCTGCTGGGATACGCCTGCCAGTACCGGAGTACCTTTGCTTATATCATCAGCGGTAAGCAGGCCATTGGTTGAGTAACCCCAAAACGTACCTACAGGTAAACCTACCTTTACAATTACAGGCGATACCTGGCCGGTTGGCGCTAACGGAAAGTAACTGGCTGGGCCACCAAGGCTTATAATATTATTACGGTTTGCCGCAAAAACAAGGGTTGATTTCCAGTTGAAATCTTTGCTTTTAATGTTTTCGCTGTTTATGCTAAGCTCAATGCCTTTGTTTTCAACGCTGCCCACATTTTCCAGTACGCTGGCGTAACCAGTGTACAGTGGTAAAGGCACATTAAGTAACAGGTCGGTTGTTTTTTTGTAGTAAAAGTCAAACGCAATGGTCACCCTGTTTTTAAAGAAACCGGCATCAACACCAGCATTATACTGGGTAGTTGTTTCCCATTTAAGGTTAGGGTTAGCCAGTTGTAATGGTGCAATACCCGTAACCAATGTGCCACCAAAATAATAACTGGTTGGCGACAATGCTGCAAGCGAACTGTATGGCGGCACTTCTGAATTGCCGGTTTGCCCTGCGGTTAACCTGAATTTCACATTGCTCACTACTGATTTTATCCTGTTGAAAAAGTTTTCTTCTCCAACATTCCAGGAGAAGCCGATAGACGGGAAGAAACCCCATTTGTTGTTGGAACCCAACCTGGAGGAACCATCTGCGCGGCCTGATACTGTTACGTTGTATTTATGGTTGAGCGAATAGCTTGCCCTGGCCAGGAAAGAGTTTAACGTAGCCTGGTGGCCGTTTGATAAAGACAACACAGGTGTTGCTGCATAGCTGAGGTTATTAAAAGTTGTAAGGTCGTTAGGGAACTTTTGCGCCGAAGCTACCGCAGACTCGTCTTTGGTAAACTGCGTGGTATAACCGGCAAGCAGGTTAATAAAATGCTTGTTATTAAAGGCATGTTCATACGTTAACGTATTCTCGTTAAGCCAGCTTATAGCTGTGGAGGAGCCAATGGCAGCGTAACCGCTTGCAGAGTAGCCCGTACCCGCACCTGCTGGTGAGCCGGTATAAGATGGTGAATAATAGTTTTGTTTAGCGCTTAATAAATCGGCCCCTGCTGTTACCTTAAGCACCAGTTCGTTCAGCAGTTTGTATTCGGCCGAAAAATTACCCAATATACGGGTAAGGTAACTTTGGTTAGTGGTAGCTGCAATATCCTGCACAGGGTTGGTGGGGGTAGATGTATATGGGCTGGTGGTGTTATAACTGCCATCGGCATTTTTTATAAGCGCCACAGGTGATGATTGTATAAGGCTTGAATAAGCACCGCTAAAGTTTATGCTGTTGTACGTGCTGCCAAACAACTTATTTTCCAACGAGTTGCTGCCAAATACATTGGTGCTTATTTTAAGTTTGTTGCTTACATTTTTCTCGTAATTAACCCTTGCCGTATAACGTTTAAACCCGGTATTGATGATAATACCATCCTGATTAAAATAGTTGCCCGAAATAAGGAACCTTGATTTTTCATCACCACCCGAAAAAGAAAGTTCGTGGTTTTGAATACCGGCATCTTTAAGTACGGCACTTTGCCAGTCGCTGCCTGCACCCAGTGCTGTTATGGCTGAATCGCTGAATGTTTTGGGTTTACCATCGCTTACATTAATATCATTCACTAGTGAGGCCCATTGTGATGCGTTTAATAACGATAGTTTTTTGCCAGGCGTTTGGTTACCGTAATAGGCACTGTAATTAAACTCATTGCTGCCCTTTCTGCCCCTGCGTGTATTTACAATTACCACGCCGTTGGCACCACGGCTGCCATAAATGGCGGTGGCAGAAGCGTCTTTCAATATTTCTATCGATTCAATATCGCTTGGGTTGATGGTTGACAGGGCGTTTACGCTTGGGCCGTTTGAGGCACCTGTATTTACATAATCGTTGTTATTGTAAACAATAAACCCGTCAATAACATACAAAGGGGCATTACCAAAGTTAATGGAGTTACCACCCCTTATTCTTATGGTGGCGGTGCTGCCTGGTGCTGCCGAACTTTGTGTTACGGCTACGCCCGATACAGCGCCCTGCAGCAGGTTATCGAACGATGCAACAGGCTGACTTAACGTGTTTTTAGACACAGTGGCTACCGCCCCGGTAAGATCGCTGCGGCGTTGTGTACCGTAACCAATAACAACTACTTCGTTTAAAACAGTCTGGCCTTCCTGCAGGTTGATGGTTATTGGCGAGCCTGTTGCCGTAAACTCATACGTTTGGTAACCTACATAGTTTACCACCAGCTCAATAGGCAGCTTTTGGCCTGTTTTAAAATTAAAATTGCCGTTTTTATCGGTTTGCACCGTGTGGGTGGTGCCTTTAATTTGTACCGTAGCGCCCTCCAGCGGGGCATGGGTTTTACTGTCTGTTACAGTACCGCTTAGTATGGAATTTATTTGTGGCTCAGGTATGGTTTGAGCGAAGATAAATAAAGGTGAAAGCAGTAAAATGCACATTCCTGTGAAGAAATGTTTTTTCATTACATTTGATTTAGTAATTAAATAATAGGCAACAGCCTGTGGTTTTCCACCGGTTGTTATACGCAAAGCCTTGTTTAATGCTGGCCGGGACTGGTGCAAACAGTTGCCGGCCTTTTTTCTCTGATACTTGGTTTTGTTTTCTACTTATTGTTTGTACAGGTCATAATATATAGTCTTGTTGTTTGGTTAAAAAATATTGGTTGTTTATGCTGTTCCTTCCCCATTGTGCCTGATCTTTTTAAGCAGGCGCAGGTAAATATGTAAAAGCAAGTATATTATCATTGTTTACAATTAATTGGTGAGTAAAAAATATATGGGCAGAGCAAGCGGAGAAAATAATGTTGTATTAACAACAACAGCCACAACAACACCCGCTGATAGCGGTTTGATTAGCTGCCGGTTTATGGCAGTGCTTATATAAAGCGATATGTAAATAATAGTTGCTGAGCATTGGAGGTGCAATTAGTTTTTGTAATGAGCAACCCGCATTTGTAAATGCAAGGCTTTGCAAATGTAGGCGCAACTTATTAGTCTACCAAATCTATAGGCTATATTTATTTAAAAATATTTTACCCTTTTTGTCTAATCGCCCAAAGGTTGTTTGTTGTTACCCTGTAGTTACATTATTTAATAATTTTAAAACAAAAAAGATGGACGAGTACGCATTAATTTTCCGGCACCAGGATGGCACAAAGGCTGCCAGCCCCGAACAGATACAAATATGGATGAAACAAACCATGGACTGGATTGGTGGTATTGCGGCACAAAACAAATTTAGCAGTGGAACAGGCCTGCCGTTTGATGGTGCAAAGGTGGTATGGCATAACAATGTGGTTACCAACGGCCCCTTTGGAGATATTAAAGAAACTATTGGCGGGTTTATTGTTGTGAAGGCCGAAACGGTTGACGAAGCGGTTGAATTTGCCAAGGGGTGCCCGGTATTGCAAGGCGAAGGCAACAGCGTTGAAGTTAGAAAAATTGCCAGGGCCGATGGCATTCACTAAAATGCATTAAAGCCCCTGCAATTTTGCCGGGGGCTTTACCATAGTATGAATAACCAGGAATTATTACCGCATTTATTTAGAACAGAGTTTACAAAAATAACGGCTGTGCTTTGCAGGCTTTTTGGCATTGAACATATAGCCGCCGCAGAAGATGTTGCCAGTGAAACCTTTTTATGTGCCCTGGAAACTTGGCCGTTTAAAGGCGTACCCGCCAACCCCAACGCGTGGCTGTACACCGTGGCAAAAAACAAAGCGAGGAACTATATGAGCCGCCAGGCTGTTTTCAGCCAAAAAATTGCCACCCGGCTAAAAAACAGCAGCAACGGAATGCAGGAAATGGATATTGACCTAACGGACCAGCATATTAGCGACAGCCAGTTACAAATGCTGTTTGCCATTTGCAACCCCTGCATTTCAACTGAAGCGCAAATTGCGCTGGCCCTGCGCATTTTATGCGGCTTTGGCATTGATGAAATTGCCAACGCCTTTTTAACGGGGAAAGAAACCATCTACAAAAGGCTGCTAAGGGCGAAGGAAAAATTAAGGATGGAGCGAGTTGTTATTGAAATACCCCCGCCAACCGAAATACATAAAAGGCTGAATACCGTTTTAACCACTTTATACCTGCTGTTTAACGAAGGCTGGTATAGCGAGAGCCACGATGCCACTATACGCGAAGAGCTTTGCATGGAGGCCATGCGACTTACCTACCAGCTTACAGAAAATGAGCAAACCAATCTGCCGGTGGTGAATGCACTGCTTGCATTAATGTGCTTTCATTCCTCCCGGCTGGCTGCCCGCAAAAGCGCAGCAGGGGGTTTAGTTTTGTATGAAAACCAGGACGAAAGCCTGTGGAATGAAGACCTGATTGCAAAAGGGGCTTATTTTCTGCACCGGGCATCTACTGGCGCAACCCTTACAAAGTACCACCTTGAAGCCAGCATTGCGTACTGGCATACCATAAAGGCTGATACCCCGCAAAAATGGGAAGCCATTCTGCAACTGTACAATAAACTGTTACAGGTGGAATATTCCCCGGTGGCAGCCCTTAACCGAACCTTTGCCTTATGGAAAGCTAACGGCAAAGACGAAGCCATTAAAGAAGCGGAAAAACTAACCCTAACCAACAACCCCTATTATTTTACGCTTTTGGGCGAGCTGTACACCGGCAGGGATAACCACAAAGCAATAGACCATTTTACCAATGCCTATGCCCTGGCCAAAACAAACAATGATAAGCAGGCGATTATGCTAAAAATGGAGAAGATTAGCAATATTTAAAGAACCGCTCTTTCCAGCCCGGCTTTAATGCTCAGAACGAGGTAACTGGTTGTTATTATTTAGGTTGAAATGTTCATTCATATTGGCACTGTCCTTTAGTATTACTGCATAGCAAAGGGCCATATCACATTGTCTGTAATATGGCCCTTTACAATTCAATCAACTGCTGGTGAACAACATATCTGCTTCTACCAGCAACGGCAGATTCATATTTATTGTTAATCAACCCGCCTTTTTATGAATAACAACATCCAAAAAAAAAGCCGTTGTTTGTTTATCTCCCGCAATATTATTCCCACTCAATGGTAGCAGGCGGTTTGCTGCTTATATCGTACACCACGCGGTTTATGCCACGTACCTGGTTAATGATGCCGCTGGAAACATGCGCCAGAAACTCATAAGGCAGGTGCGCCCAGTCTGCCGTCATACCGTCTACCGATGTAACCGCACGCAGTGCCACGGTAAATTCATACGTTCTTTCATCACCCATAACCCCCACACTTTTTACCGGCAGCAATATGGTGCCTGCCTGCCAAACGGAGGAGTAAAGGTTAAACTCCTTAAGGGCGTTTATATAAAAGTCATCTGCATCCTGCAGCAGTTTTACTTTTTCTTCGGTTACCTCGCCCAATATGCGGATAGCCAAACCGGGCCCAGGGAAGGGGTGGCGGGCAATCATATCCGCAGGTATGCCAAGCTCCAGGCCAACCTTCCTCACTTCATCTTTAAACAGGTAGCGCAAAGGCTCCACCAGGCTTAAATGCATTTTCTCAGGAAGCCCGCCCACATTGTGGTGCGATTTTATGGTTTGCGAAGGGCCATGCACACTTACGCTTTCTATCACATCGGGGTAAATGGTACCCTGGCCTAAAAATTTAGCCTCCTTTACCTTACCTGCCTCTACCTGAAAAACATCAATAAACGCCTTGCCTATTACTTTTCTTTTGGCTTCGGGGTCGGTTTTGCCCTTCAGTTCATCATAAAAAAGTTGTTTGGCATCTATACCAGTAACATTCAACCCTATTTGTTTGTAAGTATCCAGCACCTGCTGAAACTCATTTTTACGCAATACGCCGTTGTCAACAAAAATGCCATGCAGCCTGTCGCCAATAGCACGGCTTATAAGTGTTGCAGCCACGGTACTATCTACCCCGCCACTTAAAGCCATAATAACATGGGCATCGCCAATTTGCTTTTTAAGGCCCTCAATAGTTTCGTGTATAAAGCTGGCGGGTGTCCAGTCTTGCTTGCAACCGCAAATATTCACCAAGAAGTTACGGATGATTTTTTTACCCTCTACTGAATGGTACACCTCCGGGTGAAACTGTATGCCATACAAATCTTTTGTGCCGGGGGTAGCTTTTTTAAAGGCCGCAACGGGTATGCTTTCGGTTATTGCCAGCAGTTCAAACCCTTCTGGTAATTGTGTAATGGTATCGCTGTGGCTCATCCAAACCTGGCTGTGCGCTGCTACATCCTGAAGCAGGGCATCTTCTTTTTGTTTCTCCAGTTTTGCACGGCCGTATTCGCGCTTGTTCGACTTCTCTACCTTTCCCCCAAATTCCTTTGCGGTTAACTGTGCACCATAACAAACCCCCAGTACCGGCAGCGTTTCAATAAACTGGTGAATATTAACCGTAGGGGCCTTTTCTTCGTTTACGCTAAAGGGGCTGCCGCTTAAAATAATGCCTTTTAACCCTGCTGTATCAAACGGTTTATTACAAGGTATTATTTCGCAGTAAACATTGGCCTCCCTTACAGCACGGGCTATTAACTGTGTGTACTGGCTGCCAAAATCGAGGATGAGTATCTTTTCTGTCATGGTGAGTAAAAGTTTGCCACAAAAGCACAATGTGAAAAAAAATCCGCACAGCTTTGTGCTTTACAGCTATGGGGTTTACAGGCAACGGCCGCCTGTATTAAAAATTGCTGCGAAGGTAATTGAAATTGTTTAATGCCAGCCCAACTGGCAACTGTTGATGCGGCAACGGCTGAAAGCTGCCCCATTTTACGCGCCTGCACATGTTTGCAACCTTTTGTATAAACACATGGGTGATAATTACCATAGATGAAGGGAGTTTATTAATTTTAGCAAACCAAAAACAACAACATGCGAAAATTAATACTTTCTGTAATTATTAGCAGCTTATTCATTACTCAGTCGTGCGACCTTATACCATTTGAAACCGTACATGGCAATGGCAATATGGGCAGCGAAACAAGAAGCGTTGGTGATGCCTCCAGGATTGAATCCAGGGGATCGTTTGATGTGGAAATTGTAAAAGGCGGCTCTCCTTCCATAAAAATTGATGCAGACCAAAACCTGATACCATATATCATTACCCGCAGCGAAAACGGAAGGCTTGTTATACGCACCAAAGAAGGTGTTGAACTTAAAAGCGACAATAAAATTAAGGTAACCGTTACCACTGCCCAACTGGAGGAGGTGCAGGTAGATGGCAGCGGTAATGTTAGCAGTAACGACAGTTTTGAAGGTGGCAACATTTTAAAAGTGGGCATAGCAGGCAGCGGCAATATTGTACTTGCTGTAAACACCCCAAAAGTAGAGGCCAGTATAGCAGGCAGCGGCGACATAAACCTGTCTGGTGAAACAAGGGATTCAAAAATTGAAATAGCAGGTAACGGCAATTACAAAACAGAGAACCTTAAAGCCGAGAATGTAGAAATACATATAGCGGGCAGTGGCAATGCCAGGGTGTATGCATCAGTAAACCTCGATATACATATTGCAGGCAGTGGTGATGTTTACTACAAAGGCAGCCCCGCCATTAAGCAAAGCATAGCAGGCAGCGGCAACATTCAGCAGATACCATAAGGCCATGTGTGATTGTTGATGTGGGATGTGTGAAAAAATAAAAATCCCGGAGGTGATACACTTCCGGGATTTTTTTATGTTAATTAGAACGCTTGTTTATTCCCCTTTTTCCGGCCTCATTTGCGGAAACAGCAACACATCCTGTATTGAAGGCTGGTTGGTCATCAGCATACAAAGGCGGTCAATACCAATGCCAATACCGCTGGTTGGTGGCATACCATATTCAAGTGCGCGTAAAAAGTCGTAGTCAATAAACATCGCTTCGTCATCGCCCCTTTCCATCAGGCGCAACTGCTCTTCAAAACGTTCACGCTGGTCAATGGGGTCGTTCAGTTCGGAATAGGCGTTGGCTATTTCCTTACCATTAATAAACAGTTCAAAACGCTCAACCACACCTGCTTTACTGCGGTGCTTTTTGGTAAGCGGGCTCATTTCCACCGGGTGGTCGGTAATAAAAGTTGGCTGCTGGTAATTGCCTTCATACGTGCTGAACAATTCATCTACCAGCTTTCCTTTACCCATAGTGGCATCGGTAGCAATATGCAGTTGTTTGCATACGGCACGCAGGCCATCTTCATCCATTTCGCTAATATTAATACCCGTACTTTCCTTAATGGCATCGTACATGCTTATACGTCTGTACGGGGCTTTAAAACTAATGGTTTTATCACCAAACTCTACCTCTGTAGTGCCATGCAGGGCTATGGCTATACGTTCAAACAGCTTTTCGGTGGTTTCCATCATCCAGTAGTAATCCTTATAGGCGGTGTACCATTCCAGCACGGTAAACTCCGGGTTGTGGGTACGGTCCATGCCCTCATTTCTAAAGTTGCGGCTAAACTCGTACACCCAGTCAAACCCGCCTACAATAAGCCTTTTAAGGTATAGTTCGTTGGCTATGCGCAGGTAAAAAGGCATATCCAGCGTATTGTGGTGAGTAACAAAAGGCCGTGCAGCCGCACCGCCGGGTATAGCCTGTAATACAGGCGTATCCACCTCAAGCGCACCATGTTCATTTAAAAACGAACGCATGGTGTTTACCAGCTTGGTACGCTTAATAAAAGCATCTTTAACACCAGGGTTTATAATAAGGTCAGCATAACGCTGGCGGTACCGAAACTCGGGGTCGGTAACCTCATCGTGTACATTACCATCCTTATCCACTTTGGGGGTAGGCAATGGCTTTAGCGACTTTGCCAGCAACGTAAGCGTTTGCGTATGCAGGCTTGTTTCGCCGGTTTTGGTAATAAATACATACCCGGTGGCACCAATAATATCGCCCAGGTCAAGGCCATGTTTTACCACATCATCCCAAAGCGATTTGTCTTCGCCAGGGCATATCTCATCGCGCTTAATATAAAGTTGCAAAATGCCTTTGCTGTCTTGTATGTTGATGAAAAAAACCTTGCCTTTATCGTTTATTCTCACTATCCTGCCCGCCAGGCAAACACTTGCAAAAGCATCCTTGGTTTCTTCTGAAAATTCCTGTTTTATATCGGCAGAATAATGTGTTACGGGATACAACGGTGCAGGAAACGGGTTAATGCCCGCAGCCTGCAATTTGGCTAACTTTTCACGACGAACGATCTCCTGTTCTGATAAATGCTGGCTCATTTTATTTTTTTAAACGACTGCAAAAGTAGGCGTTTTCGCCTAACAGGCGGATAGAAAAGGGTTATAAGCGCGGAGATTTAACCGTGCAGGCATGTTGTAAAACAATTCAGTGCTTTTAGGTGATATTTGCCTGGGAGGTTTTAATGATCATTTTTGATGTGCCGCCTTGGAAGTATTTTAAACGCTAATGTTCTTTCAAATGCAATTTTCTATGTGAACCCTATGCTTCTGTGTGGCCCATGTGGTGAAAACGACTCTATGTCATCCAACCGCACCTGTACGATGAAAAGATACCTACGCAATCACTTCTTCTATCACTTTGCCTTTTACGTCTGTAAGCCGGAAGGGGCGGCCCTGAAAATTGTACGTGAATTTTTCATGGTCAAAGCCAAGCTGGTTTAGTATGGTTGCCTGCACATCGTATGGTTCCACTTTACCGCTAATGGCACTGTAACCAATTTCGTCGGTTTCGCCGTAAGAAGTGCCTTTTTTAATACCGCCCCCGGCCATCCAAATGGTGAATGCCTCGGTATGATGGTCCCTGCCCTTGAAGGGGTTTTGCTTGCCTTCCCGGTTTTCCATCATAGGGGTACGGCCAAATTCGCCACCCCAAACCACCAGGGTGTCTTCCAGCAAACCGCGCTGTTTAAGGTCTAATATAAGTGCAGTAACTGCTTTATCGCCCTGGCGGCATTTGTTGATAAAACCAATGTCAATGGCCAGGCTGGCATCGGTGCCGTGGCTGTCCCATCCCCAGTCGAACAACTGCACAAACCGCACGCCCTTTTCAACCAGCTTTCTTGCCAGCAGAACGTTGTTGGCAAAACTGGCATGCCCCGGTTTGGTGCCATACATATCGTGAATGTACTGCGGCTCATCATTAATATTCATCACCTCTGGTACGGAAATCTGCATTTTATACGCCATCTCGTATTGAGAGATGCGGCTGAGTATTTCCGGGTCGTGGTATTCTTTGTACTCCTGCGCGTTTACCTCGTTAATAGCATCTATGCTTGCTTTGCGCAGGTCGCGGCTCATGCCATCAGGGTCTTTTAAAAACAGAACAGGGTCTCCCTCGCTGCGGCATTGTACCCCCTGGTAAACACTGGGCAAAAATCCGCTGCCCCATACACTTTTGCCCGCATCGGGGTTGCGGCCGCCGGAGGTAAGCACCACAAAGCCCGGCAGGTTCTGGTTTTCGGTACCCAGCCCGTAGGTAACCCATGAGCCCAGACTTGGCCTGCCCAGCCTGGCACTGCCTGTTTGCACCAGCAGTTGCGCGGGAGCATGGTTAAACTGGTCGGTGGTAACAGCTTTTAAAAAGCTTATTTCGTCGGCAATGCTGGCCAGGTGAGGCATATTTTCGCTCACCCAGGCACCACTTTGCCCATGCTGGGCAAATTTTGCCTGGGGGCCAAGCATTTTTGGCACACCGCGTATAAAAGCAAAACGTTTGCCTTCCAGCAACGATGGCGGACAAAGCTGCCCATCCATTTTAGCGAGTTCGGGCTTATAATCAAACAGTTCCAGTTGAGATGGGGCACCTGCCATGTGCAGGTAAATAACACTTTTGGCCTTACCGGCAAAAGGTGGCAGCTTGGGTGCCAGCGGGTGTGCGGGATCGAAGGCTATTTGAGACGAAGCGGTGTTTTTGGTGCCGCACCCCATCAATGCTCCCAGCGCCAGGCCACCAAGGCCCATAGCACTCTCCTTAATAAAATGCCTGCGGGTGTGCATTTGCACCACTGCTTTTTCGGCCTCGCGCAATAAACGCTGGTCATGCAATTCTTTTTGTGTCATACGGCTGTTTTATCACTGCACAGGTGGTTATACCACATCGTTGTTTACAAAGTAAGGAAAGATACCAATAGAATAGAAAAGGCTATAAAAGATTTACTTCATACATATTGCCAATTTGCTACGATAAATGATTTTCCTCTTCATTACACAGTGTTTCTAAAAACTAAAGGGGCAATACATATCTACTGCTTCCTCAGCAACTCTAAAAACTGCCTGTCAAGCTTATGGCCGTACCAGTCTTCGTAGGCCACATCGGCCCGGTTACTGTTAAGCACACCAAAATCGCCTGCAAAATTCCAGATAGCAAAACCAATCTGGTTGGTAGTTAGTATATCCAGCACATCGGCAAACCAGGCCATAAAAACATCGTGCGGGGTTTTATTGTAGCAGCCCCCTTCGCCACAGTGTACCCCTACGCCTTGTTTTACCAGGTTTATCCAGGGCTGGTAAAATTTCTCCAGCATTTCCCGGTTAACATAGCGGTCGCCCACCTGGCCGGGCCATTTGGGCAAAGGCATGTGTTC
This sequence comes from uncultured Parafilimonas sp., assembly GCA_964598675.1. Lineage (GTDB taxonomy): Bacteria > Bacteroidota > Bacteroidia > Chitinophagales > Chitinophagaceae > JABDFW01. Next base: position 2,381 of record CAZRDD010000009.1, on the reverse strand, counting down.
CGGGTCTTTGCTTGCCCAGGGTGCTTTATAATGTGTAACCCCCATGGGGTTGTAAGCGCGGCAGCTTTGCGCAACTGGCAAATCAGCAAGTTCTGGTATAACATTGCTGCCACCCCAATTGCCATCGGCAATAATCAGCCGGTGCTTATTTTCTTTATGGATGGTCTCCACAGCGGCCTTAGCCACTTTACGGTAAGCATCGCCGGGCACCGGGCCGCTTTGCGCGTGCTGATCATTCATATCGGCACGCATACTTGGCTCATTCACCAGGTCAAAACTCAATTTCTTTTCAGATACATGCCCGTAACGTTTTGCCCACATACCCCAATGAAAACAAAATGCATCCAATGCCGCCTGGTCGGTCCAAAGGTTGTAAGGCTCGTTAAAGCCAGCATTTATGCAATAGCCCGGTGCGCGGTGCAGGTTAAGGCTTACATGCATATTGTATTTGTGTGCAAGGGTAACCAGGGCATCTATCTTATCAACCCCTTTGTTGTCAATTTTATAAACACCTTCGGGCGTTATGTTTTTAGTTCGGTCAAAATCAAGATAGCAAGGGTAGGCAATGGGTATACGTATAAAATCAAAACCCCAGTCCTGCATCCATTTAAAATAATCTTCAGGGGTGGGGTTGTTGTTGCGTTCAGGGTTGGGGGAGTAAAAGTCTAACAGGTTAAACCCCTTCCAGCGTGGCAGTTTATTTTTAATAGTGCTTGGTTGTGCAAAAGCAGACAGGCCTGCCAATGCTGCACCCACCGTAGCGGCTGCGGATGTTTTAATAAAGTTTCTGCGCTGCATATTTTGTGGTCTTTATAATGTTTCGCAATCAATTATCAACCAATGTTCATCAACAAACCGCCGCCTGCAGCAACAAGCCTGTGTAGTATTTATTCAATCACAGCGTCAGCCTCAATTTCCACCAGCAGGCGCGCATCAATAAGGGCAGTAACCTCTACCAGGGTTGCAGCAGGGCGTATGTTTTCAAACACCTCGCCCTGTGCTTTAAGCACATCCGGGTAGCGGCTCATATCGGTAATAAAAGTACGTATGCGAACCACTTGCTGCATGTTGGCACCAGCCTTGTATAATGCACGCTCAATTTTTTGCCAAATAAATGCAGCTTGTGCGTACAAATCATCCGGGCCAACCACTTCGCCACTTTCATCAACCGCAGTTGTGCCTGACACAAATACAAGGTTGCCCACTTTTACGGCCCGGCTGTAGCCATATTTTTTCTCCCATACAGTGCCTGATGAAATTAACTCCCTTGCCATATAAAAAATTTTAGATGAAGGTAACAAAAAGGCGTGCAGCTTGTGTTTTGATGGTTTTTGTTTTGATGAGTGGCTTTACAGGCAGCATCAGAAGCTTTTTGTTTTAGAATACTTCCTTCGCCTGAAGCTCAGGCCAGGCGGCTTTTAACCGTTTTGATAATTCGGGTAGTTTTATGGTAGGCACTTTAGGGAAGAGATGATGCTCCAGGTGATAAAACATATTGTACGTAAACCTGTTTTTCCACTTGCTGCTTAAGGTGCGGGCAATAACCTCTTCGTCACAACCATGATGTACCGTCCACACGGCAAAAAAAGCGGTACAGCACTCGCCTGCAGCCATAGCAATAAGGTGGTACTGTAAAAAACCAATATGCAAACCAACAACCAAAGCAATAAACAATATTACCAGGGCCATTTCAATAACTATATACCGTACAGTTGTTTTGCCTGCATACCTTAACGCGGTGCTGTGTTGCTTATAAATATAGGCCGGGCCATACAACAAGGCCTGTACTGCATTCATTTTAGCACAATGGCCTTCTACATCAGCCGCCTGCATGCAATGTTTGTGGTGCAGCAAATGGTTGTGTTTAATGGCGTGCATAGCGGTAAGCATCAATACACTGTTTAGTACAATGGTTAGTTCTGTTACTTTTTTTGATGTACCAAGTGCATAGTGGTAGCCGTTGTGTACCTGCCGCAGGCCGGTTAAGAAAAACAGGAAGGAACAGGGCAGCGCTGCAATATACCAACGTTTATACGCCAGCAACAACGACAACAACAACCAGGGCAGGCTGATGGTGTTTTCAATAATAATTTCTTTGAATGATAGTGTTGTAAGGTCTTTCCATTGAACAGACCTTAAACGTTCGTGCTGTAAAATATTCATACAATTGGTTTTTGGGCATGGGGATAGCCTTGCCGCCTTTGCCCAGGCAGTTACTGCCGGGCAAAGCGGGGGCGGGTGCAGGGTTGAAACTGTAATAAAACTGATTGCTAAATAAAAAGGCAGGCCTTGTTAATGTAAAAACAAACTGCTAACGCGCCGCTTCGCAGCGCTTTTTTAAAACCTGCAAAATATTGTTCTGTATATCTTTCATTATCCAA
>CAZRDD010000008.1:0-27647 GCA_964598675.1 uncultured Parafilimonas sp. | reverse complement strand
CGCACAAAACTTACAGGGTGTGCTTTAAGCGATAGCGCTGTGGTGGCATAATTCTGCACCACATGTTCCGGGGCTGTCATTAATGGCAGCGTTGCAGGTGCCTCCGGTACCAATTGCCCTTTAAATAAACCTGTCGGCTGGTCGTTGGCGCACACCTGCCATAAAGCTTCGCGGCGGTCAAGGCCAATTGACCTGAAGGCATCCGCATCTGCCAGTTTTTCCATTGCGGCAAGTGGTATGCCTGCATCCCTAAGCTGGTTAATGGTGGTATATGGTTGCAGCCTTGCGTTGGTTAATATTTGCATGTCATCAGCTCTTATGCCTTTTACCTGCCTGAAGCCAAGCCTTAAAGTATGGTATTTGCCATTTTTTTCTTCCAGTATATTATCCCACAGGGAGTAATTGATATCCACAGGTTTAACCACCACGCCGTTTTTTTGGGCATCGGCAATAATTTGGGCTGGCTGGTAAAACCCCATAGGCATACTGTTTAGCAGGGCAGCCGCAAAAACCTCGGGGTAGTAGCATTTTAGCCACGATGAAACATACACCAGCAAGGCAAAGCTAACCGCGTGGCTTTCAGGAAACCCGTAACTGCCAAAACCTTCAAGCTGTTTAAAAATGCGCTGTGCATATTCTTTGGTATAGCCTTTAGCCATCATGCCACGCTGCAGCTTTTCTTCAAACTGGGTTACCTGGCCCTGTGCTTTAAATGTAGCCATACTGCGCCGCAGCGCATCCGCTTCGGCGGGTGTAAACCCTGCGGCTACAATGGCAATCTTCATAGCCTGCTCCTGGAAGAGGGGTACACCAAGCGTTTTGCCCAGTATTTCCCTTAGTTCCTCCGATGGGTATTCTATTGCTTCCTGCCCGTTACGGCGGCGCAGATAGGGGTGTACCATATCGCCCTGTATCGGCCCTGGCCGTACAATTGCTACTTCAATCACCAGGTCGTAAAAGCAGTTTGGCCTAAGCCGTGGCAGCATGGCCTGTTGTGCCCTGCTTTCAATTTGAAAAACGCCTATTGTTTCTGCGTGGCTTATCATGTTGTAAACAACAGGGTCGTCTTCCGGTATATTGGCCAGGGTAAGGCTGCGCCCATAATGCAGTTTTACAAGGTCAAAAGCCTTGCGTATGCAGGTTAGCATGCCCAGTGCCAGTATGTCAATTTTAAAAAAGCCCAGTGCATCAATGTCATCCTTATTCCATTCAATGCAGGTGCGGTTTTGCATGCGTGCATGCATAATAGGGCACAGGTCGGATAATTTGCCTCTGGTAATAACCAGCCCTCCTGTATGTTGGCCAAGCTGCCTCGGAAAACCCATAAGTTGCCCTGTAAGTTCAAGCACTTTTTTTAGATGTTTGTCATTGGCGTTAAATCCTTGCTCTTCAATAAGCTTGCCCTCAAACCACTCGCTTGTAAACTCCCAAATTGAGCCTGAAATACGGCTGATGGTATCTGCCGACAAGCCCATGGCTTTACCTACATCGCGTATGGCACCTTTTTGTCTTTCTTGTGTTACCGTTGCTACAATAGCAGCATGGTCGCGGCCGTATTTGTTGTACACGTATTGTATAACCTCTTCGCGCCGTTCATGCTCAAAGTCTACATCAATATCGGGTGGTTCGTTGCGTGCTGCCGACACAAACCGCTCAAACAACAGGTCGAACTCTGCAGGGTCTACCGACGTTATGCCCAGGCAATAGCATACGGTAGAGTTTGCTGCAGAACCCCTGCCCTGGCAGAGAATATCTTGCTGCCGGGCAAAACGCACCATGTCGTACACCACCAAAAAGTAGTAGGCATAATTCATTTGCTCAATAAAAGCCAGCTCGTAATTGATGGAGCTTATAATTTTATCGGGTATCACATCACCAAAGCGTTCTTTTGCCCCTTGCCAGGCCAGGTGCGTTATTTCCTCCAGCGGTGTGCGGCCCTGGGTGGTTAACCCTTCGGGGTAAACATATTTTAGCTCATCTAAACAAAAAGTACAAGCCTCTGCAATTTCCATAGTGCGCTGTAATGCGTTAGGGTACTGCCTGAAAAGGCGCTCCATTTCAACAGCGGGCTTCAGGTATCTTTCCGCATTTTTGTGCAGTTTAAAACCGGCGGTGGTAATGGTGCATTTTTGTTTTATACAGGTAAGTACGTCCTGCAGTTGCCTGCGGCCGGGTGTGTGGTAATACACATCGTTGGTGGCCACCATGGGTACGCCTGTTTGGGCTATACGGTGCAGCAGCTTTGCATCGTTACCATTATAAAAACGGGTGGCGGCAATGTATAAATCGCTGCCCAAAGCCTCGCGGTATTCTGCAAGATGGTTGATAAAAGATTCATCAAAATAAGTATCCGGGTTAAGGCTTTCAGGGGGTATTACAATAAGTTTTATGCCTTTGCAATGGGCATATACATCCTGCCGGTACAGGTGGCATATTCCTTTTTCTGCCCTTAGATTACCTGTTGTTAAAAGTGCCGAAAGCAGGCTGTAAGCCTGTTGGTTGGTTGGGTATGCCAGCAGCGATGGGCCATCCAGCAAATTTAGGCGGCAGGCAGGTATTATGCTTACGCCTTTTGCTTTGGCGGCCACATGCCCGCGCACAATACCGGCAAAGCTGTTAACATCTGTAATAGCAATTTTACGGTAGCCGTAAGCGGCAGCCTGCTCCACCATTTCTTCGGGGTGAGAGGCGCCTTGTAAAAAGCTGAAATTGGTGGTAACCTGTAACTCAGTATAAGGCACAATACATGTTGTTTGATTAAGCAAAAAAGCCGTGGATAAACCATTGCTGATTACCAGCTTCGTAATGGCCGGAGCGAAACAGCCAGTACCGCTGCCCGGCTTCATCTTCCACATAGTAATAGTCGCGGTGGGGGCCTTCATCCAGCCACCATTCCCGCTCAATCCGTTCCGGGCCATCGGCTCTTACAATTTTATGCAGTATGCCTTTGTAACGAAACATCATGGGGGGATAATCAGGCACAGGGGCGGTTACCTCAACGGGCTGCGGGCTGGCCAGCAGGGTTAAGGGCCTGGGTTTATCATGTGGCCAGTGGGTAGCGGGTTGCTCCTGCAAAGAAGCAGTCTGCCTGAAAGAACGTTCCGGCCAGTGGTGTTCTTCAGGCAGGTAGCGTTTTATTACCTGCTGGCCAAACTTACCTGCAATTCTGTCCAGCAGCTCGGCCACGCCAGTGTCATCAAGTCCGCCGGTGCTGCCCCACATCGCCTCCTGTATGGCAGGCATATCTTCCACTACCAACGCTTCCAGTGTAAAAAGTTCAATACCCGGGCCCGGCTCAATGGTGCTTATATTTATTTCGAACAGTTTAAAAAGGTGCTGCACATTATGGGTGGGCCGGTTGGTGCCCGTGCTTATCTGCACTGTTTTACCATCTGCCCGCAAGCCTTTAAAAGTGGCGGAGCGCAGCCCTTTGCCCTCGGCCTTAAGGCGCTGGCAAAGGGCTGCGAGCAGGCGTTGCAGCGCAATTTCTATAGCGGTGGCGGTTACAAGCGGCTCAAGGCAGGGCAACCTTTCCTGGTAAGCAGCAGCAGGTTGCACAGGGTCAATCAGTTCTTCTGCAATGCCTAAAGCTTTGTCTAACTGTGTAAGTATGGTTTGGCCAAACCTGCGGCGTAAGGTGCTGCGGGGCATGTTTATAAACCCTGCTATGGTATATAGCCCCAGTTTTTGCAGTTTTTCAACCAATATCGGTTCCAGGCGAAGTGCAGCAGGCGGCAGCGGTAACAAAGCCTGTAGCTGTGCACCACTGTTTACAATGGCGGTTGTTTTACCATACCTGGCTACAGCCCAGGCGGTACCCGGGGTATCGGCCATGGCAGCACGTACGTGGTAGCCTTTGCCTTTTAAACGGGTTACTAAATCATTTAAGTAAGGGGCCTCGCCACCCCATAAATGGCAGCATCCACTTACGTTAAGCAGCAGGCCGCAAGGCGGGTCAATGGCTGCAACAGGGGTGTAGCGTATGCACCATTCGGCAAGTGCTTTTAGCAATGCAATATCTAACCCTGGTTTTTCGTCCAGTATTTCCAGCCCGTGTATCACAGCCCTGGCATCTGCCGCGGCCATGCCGGTTTGCACCCCCTGCACTTCGGCATAGGTATTGGCGGCAGTAATAATTTTACGGCCCCTTTCAAGCCGGGTTAACACAAAAGGTACATCAGCCAGGGCTGGCTGGCGTATGGCAAACCAGTTGGTTGTTAAATGGCTGAACCATATTGAGACGAAGCGTTTAGCCATATTGTTTGTATTGGTGGTGGTTCAATAACAGCAAAACGGCCCGCAGACCATTCCACCTGCCAGCTGCTAGGTTTGCCGTTGCGTATTTTAAGTAGATCAACTTTCCAACGGGCAAAACCAACGCCGGGCATACCTGTGCCAGCATCGCTGGCAGCGGCAGTTACCTGCCACCGGGCTACGCAGGCAGCGTTGCCCAGGCTGCGGGGGCTCTGGCGAATCATAAAGCCTGTTACACGGCTTTTTTCAACTGCCAGTTGCAGGCGGCGCGATGCTTTAAAGTCAATCTGTTGTAGCTCGCCAGCCACAGCGGCAAGTGCCTCACATTTAAGGGCTTCCTCCATGGCCCACAATACCTCTTTTTCGTTTTTAAGGGTTATAAAAACAATATTATGGGGAGGCACTCCATACGCCTGCATGGCTGGCGGAAAAACCGTTTGTGCGCAACTTATCCAAAGGCAGGCGCCATTAATGTGCATCAGTTTGCTTAAAATGCCTGCTACAAAACCTCGGGTTGCTGATGCCTGCTCGTTTGTGGTGCTTATAAATTCGTGCATAGCCCCCGTAGGAAAACTGTTGTTGGGAAAAGCCTTTTCTATTACACCCAAACCCACCTGTACGGCCCTGCCAGTTACTGGTTTGTAACCCTGCAAAGGCAAAATGTCTTTTTGCAACTGGCTGATAATATTTTGTTTCAGGCTTATCACAGCTGCAATTTTACTAATAAATTTATCAAAAAATAAACTAAAATTTTTAGTAATTAATTTGCAGCAAATTATGGTTGAATAAAAAAACTGATATGGCTTTATTCACATTAAATGGTTTTTGGCCGGGCTGCGATGGTTAGTGGGGAGTACTGCTATTGTGGCTGCAGCAGGCAAATAACATAATCGTAAGCAGGTAAATGGGGTAAAATTATAGGCACATGTTGCGGCTATTTTTAAAAATGGAAAGAAATTTAAAAAATGGCAAAGCTTTTTTATAAATAAAAGATGAAAATTAAATGTAGGGAAACTATATTTGAAACCCGGTTGCAACCATAGATTGTTTTGCCAGACACATATTTTGTACGAAGGTTGTAACCCGGTTAGTGTAAGATTTGCCATATTGATACGCTGAACCTGAATAAAAAGTCATCGAAATTGCAGCCGCATTGCAGGTCAGCATATTGTTTGTTGGGAGGGGCCCCTATCATATTGTATAGTTTCTTAAAGAGCAGTAAAAATTAAATAAATAAACAAAGCAGGTAGTATGTGCTTTTATCATACTTAATACCGGTTTAGCCAATACACCTTGGCTTTTTAAAGTGTTTTTAGGATAAATGGCAGCTGTGCTTGCTTTACAGATTGAGTTGGTTAACTTTTTTTAAAGGCCCGGTGGCTTAACATTAACAGGCATTTGTTGCAGCAAATGTTTGTGCATGCAAAGGCCACATAATGCTTGCAAAATAGTTAAAAGGCTAAGTCTGTTATTTCTTTATTTAGTTGGGTTGTATTTGGCTATATGTAAGCCCATGCAATCCATTGCTGTTTTTCTTTTACCCTTCTTTCTGTCATAGCCCCAAAGGATTGTAAACATATAACCCAAAAAACAAGGTATGAACGAACAAAAAAAAGAAATTTCAAGAAGAAGTTTCGTAAAAAACGCCTCCATTGCGGCCAGCGGTATTATGATCATCCCACGCCATGTAATGGGCCGTGGTTTTGTAGCCCCCAGCGATAAGCTTAACATTGCCGGTATTGGCGCAGGCGGTAAGGGCGAAAGCGATTTAAAGAATTTTTCGGAAAGCCCAAAAGTAAACATCGTAGCCCTGTGCGATGTGGATGAGAGCCATTGTGCTGTTTCAAGAAAACGTTTTCCCAACGCCAAATTTTATAAAGATTTCAGGGAAATGCTGGATAAGGAGAAAAATAATATTGATGCCTGCTCTGTATCCACCCCGGATAATATTCATGCCATTGCAGCCTTAACGGTAATGTCGCTTGGTAAGCACGTGTATTGTCAAAAACCACTTACACACGATATTTACGAAGCCCGTATGATGGCTAAGGCTGCCCAAAAATTTAAAGTGGTAACCCAAATGGGCAACCAGGGCGGCAGCAGCGATGGTGTACGCCAGGCCAAGGAAATGTACGATGCAGGTATGATTGGCGAGGTGCATACTGTACAGGTATGGACCAACAGGCCTATTTGGCCACAGGGCTTACCTACCCCTACCGGTAAATTTGAAGTACCTAAAGAACTTGACTGGAACCTTTGGTTAGGCCCGGCCAAATACATTGATTACAACCCGGCTTATCACCCATGGAGCTGGCGTGGCTGGAATGCTTTTGGTACCGGTGCTTTGGGCGATATGGCCTGCCACATGATGGACCCTGTATTCAGGTTGCTGCCCATTGATTTTCCTTCAGAAGTAGAGTGCAGCATACCTACAAGCTGGACACCAGATGGTAAAGAAGCCAAGTATCCTGATGGCTACCCTGCCGCCAGTATTATACATTTAAAATACCCGCGTAAAGATGGCAAAGGCGAAATAAAAGTGAGTTGGTATGATGGTGGCCTGTTGCCAGCCCTGCCCGATGAACTGTTGCCGGGCGAACAGTTTGGCGGCGATGACGGAGGAGCTTTGTTTATAGGCACCAAAGGCAAACTGATGGTTGACTGCTACGGCGAAAAGCCAAGGCTGCTGCCCAGTAAACTGATGGCAGAAACACAAATGCCTGCAAAAGTGCTGCCCCGTGTACCGGAAGGGCACTACCTGCAATGGGTAAACGCCTGTATTGCCGGTTACGGCAATGCTACTACCAGCAGTCCGTTTGAGTATGCCGGGCCGTTTACCGAGAGTATTTTAATAGGCAACTTGGCCATAAGAAGCTGGGGCCTGGAAAATACGAATAAGGTAAAAGATTCCGACCCAGATAACCCCGGAAGGATAAAGCTAATATGGGATGCCAAAAACATGCGCATCACCAATTTTGAGCCAGCCAACCAGTTTGTAAAACGAGAATACCGCGAAGGCTGGAACCTGCCAATAATATAGCCTTGCTGTTTTATTAACCTTTTATAGTGCATTTATCCGGGGGCGCAGCCCCCGGATTTTTTTGTTAGAGAAGTATGAAATTTAATTTATGGATTGCCCGATTGGAATGATTCATTGAACATCAATACCCTCCATCTGCTCAATTTTTGCTGTTATACTTCAACAGGTGTAACCTGTTTTACTCCAGCCCCTTACCTGTAAATTTAACTAACCAACCTTCCTGCTGTAATTAAAAAAGGGATACGACGGTGCATGATGGTAAGCTGCCTATGTGTTATTAGCTTTAGCCAGTTATAAATGTTGCCGTATGTTAAAATCTTTCATTAATTGCTGTGCTATTATTTTACCCCTTGCATGCTTTTCTCAATCAGTAACGCCTTTTCCGCAGCGCGATAGCCTTGCCAGGGCATTTGCCAACCCGCCCGATGATGCCAAACCACAAACATGGTGGCATTGGACGGCAGGTAATGTAACCAAAGATGGTATAACCAAAGACCTTGAGTGGATGAAACGGGTGGGCATTGGTGGCTTTCAGGCCATTGATGTAAGTTTTGGCAGCGGCCAATCCGTTAATAAAAAGGTGATATTCATGACGCCGGAATGGCTTGAAATGATAAAGCATACTGCCAGCGAAGCAAACAGGCTGGGCCTTAAAATGACGATGGTTACCTCGGCAGGATGGAGTGAAACCGGTGGCCCCTGGGTGAAGCCGGAAGAAGCTATGAAAAAGATGGTATGGAGCGATACAACAGTTGCCGGAGGTACTCATTTGGAAATAACCCTGCCGCAACCGCCGTTTGTAAACGGCCCCATACGCGATGTAAAACGCCCGCCCGGTTTTGGCAGCAACAGCGCTGTGCCGGATGCTACCTTTTATGCAGATGAAAAAGTAATTGCTTACCGCACCCCAGAGGCTGAGGTGGCTATGGCATCGCTTAAACCTACGCTTACCCTTAGTAGCGGCCAAACAGCAGATGCCGGTGCATTGCTTGATAATAATCTTACCACTAAAATTACCCTGCCTGTGCCAACAGCAGAAAAAAACACCTGGCTGCAGTTTGCTTTCGATAAGCCATTTACAGCCAGGGCTTTTTCAATTGCATTGCCCCCTGCGGGCAGCTTTGGCAGCAATATTATGCGTGCAGGCTATGTGCAGGCCAGTGATGATGGTGTAAATTTTAAAACGCTGGCTGGCCTGCCCGGTGCACAACATGATATACGCGCTATAACAGTGCGCACTTTTGCATTTGCCGAAACTACCGCACGTTTTTTCCGCGTAGTGTTTACACCCGGTGGTGGCCTAAGCACCGTAGGCGGGCCTGATGATGCGGGCGGCTTTATGGGCCCAGCCAAACCACCCACCAGTTTTGATGTTACAGAAGCGGTATTTTTTACCGGTGGCAGGGTAAACCGTTGGGAAGATAAAGCGGGTTTTGCACCATTGTTTTCCTTTGAAAACCTTAATACCCCTGCGGTGCCTGCCAATGCTGAAATTGAGGCAGGAAACAGTATAGATCTAACCGGTAAAATGGATAAAAATGGTAAACTTACCTGGGATGCACCCGCCGGTAAATGGACCGTTCTTAGAATTGGCTATTCCCTTACTGGCGCAAAAAATGCCCCGGCAGTGCCTGCGGGTACTGGTTACGAAGTAGATAAGCTTAACAGCAAACACCTTTTATCGTACTACCAGCAATATACAGCACCATTTGCTAAAGCCATGGGGCCGCTGTACGGTAAAACCATGCAATACTGGTTGGTTGACAGCTACGAGGCAGATGGGCAGAACTGGACAGACGGTATTTTGGATGCTTTTAAAAAGCGGCGTGGATACGACCCCACCCCATACCTGCCGGTGCTTACCGGCAAAATAGTTGGCAGTGCCGATGTTAGCGACCGCTTTTTGTGGGATTACCGCCGCACCCTGGCCGACCTGCTAACGGATGAGCATTATGGCGCCCTTACCCAAATGGCCCATCAGCAGGGTATACAAACTTATTCCGAGGCGGCTGGTATTTCCATGCCTATTATTGAGGATGCATTGGCCGTTAAGGGCCGGGTTGATATACCTATGGGCGAGTTTGGCATGGCGCAGGGCCTGGGCACAGGTGCCGGGCTTGGCTGGATGTCTGCCGATGATATAGAAGCTGGCAGTCCTTTTGCAGGTGCAGCCGTGCGTATGAACGCCCACCAGAGCGATGTGCGGGAGGCTGCTTCTGCATCGCATATTTATGGAAAAAAACTCACAGGGGCAGAGTCGTGGACGGGTGGTGGCTACGAAGCGCCCGCAGCCATGAAATCCATTGGCGATTATTGGTATACCCAGGGTATCAACCAGGTCATTTTTCATACATCGGCCCACCAGCCGCTTGATACAAAACCCGGCAATACTATGGTGGGTACGCATATAAACCGCAATATTACCTGGGCCGAACTGGCAACACCTTTTATGACCTACCTTGCCCGTACCCAATACCTGCTGCAGCAGGGCCGCTTTGTGGGCGATATTGCTTATTACCTGGGCGAAGGCATACCCGCCGCAGTGCCATATTGGACAAAACTTACCCCCGAGCCACCGGCAGGTTATAATTACGACTTTATAAATACTGAAATATTACTTGATAGTGCCAGTGTAAAAGATGGCAAAATTGTGCTGGCCAGCGGCCAGGTTTACGAGGTGCTGGTGCTGCCTGAAACAAATAAAATGACACCGCATGTGCTGGATAAAATACGCAGCCTTATAGCAGCGGGTGCAGTGGTGGTGGGGCCAAAGCCGGTGGGTTCTCCCAGCCTGGCCGGTTACCCAAATGTGGATGCTTCGGTGGCTGCCCTGGCCAACGAAATTTGGGGCGATGCAGATGGAAAGATTGTGTTTACCCATGCCTATAAACAGGGCCGGGTGTATTGGGGCATACCCTTGCAGGGCATACTGGCATCTAAACATGTGGTAAAAGATGTGGATTATACCCGCAACCATTTAAACACCTCCATTACATGGATACACCGCAAAACAGATGATGCAGATATTTACATGTTTAGCAACAGGCGTGCACAGGCCGAAGATGTTGAAGTACAATGCCGGGTTAGTGGCAGGGTGCCTGCTTTGTGGCATGCTGTGGATGGCGGTATGGAGCCTGTTTCGTACACCATCAGCGGTAACGTTACCACAATACCATTGCATCTAAATGCAGATGAATCTGTTTTTGTGGTGTTCAGCGGGCAGGCAACAACAAACGCTGTTACAGTACCAATAAAAGTTACCCAAAAACTGGTTGACTTAACAGGCCCATGGATGGTTAATTTTCCTGCGAACCTGGGCGGGCCAGGCACTATTAAGTTCGATAGCCTGGTATCGTGGCCTTCCAGCGCAGATACAGGGGTTAAATATTTTAGTGGCACAGCCGTTTATACCAAAACGCTTAATGTGAAAGCGGCCTGGCTGCAAAAGGGCACACCACTGGTGTTAAACCTTGGCAATGTAAAAGATATTGCCGAAGTAGTGGTTAATGGCAAGTCTGCAGGCATATTATGGCAGGCACCTTACACCATTAATGTAACTGATAAACTTAAAGCTGGTAACAATACTTTGGAAATAAAAGTAACCAACCAATGGGGCAACCGTATAGCCGGGGACAATGTAGTGCCCGAAAATAAAAAGGTGCTGCGTATACCCATTGGTATGTTTGGCAGGCCCACCGGCATAGTGGCCCCCTCCGGTTTAATGGGGCCTGTACAATTGGTTGCAGAAGGAAGTAAATAGGAGGAGGCGCAAGTATATTTCTTTACATGAACGGCGGGTGAAGCCATTTGCGATATGCCTTAAAACAAATATTTTTAATTTTTATATCTTAACTCCCCTGCAAATAGCCTTTATTGGTTTTTTAGTTTTTGCAGGGCCAAAATTCAATGTTGTATGAGCGATTGCCCCCAAGTATTACACCAGGAAGGTGCTTTTTTCCCATCATGTAAAAACAGTCCGTGGCTGGCCTGCCTGTTGCTTTTAGTAGTTGTCTTTTTTGCTGCTCCGGCAGGTGCGCAGGTGGCGTACCTGCAAAACCTGCATATTGTAACAGGCAAGGGCAATCTCTCTAATGCCGAAAAGGCAGCGGCTGTTGTATTGGCCGAAGAATTAAAAAAGCGTACCGGCCTGCAAAGTACCGTGTCGGCTTCTTGGCCCGCAAGTGGCGATGTTATTGTGTTGCTTACAGCGGGTGCGCCTTTACCAGATGGGTTTATATTGAGCCCTGCTCCGGTTTTGATTACAAAGCCCGAATCGTACCGCATTGTAAGCACACAGCAGGGCAAACGTACTGTGCTGGTGGTGGAAGGTTACGATGGCCGTGGGGTGCTGTATGGCGTGGGCGAGTTGCTGCGTACATTTAGTTATAAGGCTGGTGCTGTTGGACTGCCTGTAAATTTTACCGTGTCGTCTTCGCCGGATAAACCCATACGCGGGCACCAGCTTGGTTACCGCAATACGGCCAACAGTTACGATGCCTGGACAGTGGCCCAGTTTGACCAATACATAAGGGAGCTGGTGGTATTTGGTACCAATAGTATTGAGAGCATCCCCATTTTTGAGGAGGAGAAAAGCCCTCATTTTAAAATGGCGCCAGATAGCATGAATGCAGCCATCAGCGGTATTTGCAACCGTTACGGGCTGGATTACTGGATATGGGTGCCTGCCCAGTTTGACCTGAAGGATACGGCCAAACGAAACCACTACCTGGCCCGTATAGAGAAAATTTGTAAAATGTCAGTTACGCTTACCGGGATATTTTTCCCCGGTGGAGACCCCGGTGATAACGGCCCAGAAACCGTGTTGCCGCTGCTGGCAGATGTATCCGTAATACTAAAAAAATACCATCCCCAGGCGGCAACCTGGCTTTCGCTGCAAGGGTTCACCGCTGCACAAAGCCAGGCCGTGTACAGTTACGTACAGCAACAAAAGCCCAACTGGCTGGGTGGCCTTGTAACCGGCCCTTCAAGCCCGCCGGTGGAAGAAACGCGTGCAGCATTGCCCGCCCAATATAAATTGCGTTATTACCCAGATGTAACGCATAATGTGCGTTGCGATTTTCAGGTGCCCTGGTGGGACCCCGTTTTTAACTTTACCCTGGGCCGCGAAAGCGTAAACCCAAGGCCGCAGCATTATACGGCACTGTACCATTTTTTACAGCCTTTTATGGATGGGTTTATTTCTTACTCCGACGGGGTGCATGATGATGTGAACAAGATTGTATGGACACGCCTTGCCTGGGACCCCGCCCTTACGGAAAGGCAGTTGATGGTTGAGTATGCCAATTTCTTTTTTAACTCCGGTGTAAAGGAAGATGCTGCCGATGGCCTGCTGGCATTGGAAGCCAACTGGCAGGGGCCTGCGGCACCCAATGGTGGTATACAAACCACTCTGGCCGCCTGGCGGCAGATGGAACTGCGTAACCCTGCACTGGCAGGTAACTGGCGCTGGCAAATGTACCTGCTGCGGGCCAATTACGATGCCTGGGCCAGGAACCGCGGCCGTTACGAGGCCGCGCAGGAGGAAACTGCCAACAGTGTATTGCGTAATGCCGCCGCCATTGGGCCTGAGGCTGCAATAAAACAGGCACAGGCTATACTTAACCAGCCCTTGCTAAACCCGGCAGATACGATGCTGCGCCACCGGGTAGTTGCGTTGTGCGATACTTTGTATCACTCCATAGGGTTGCAAACCAGTGTAAAAAAATACAAGGCTTCAGGCGAGGAGCGTGGCGCTGTGCTTGATTTTATTGATTACCCGCTTAACAACCGCTGGTGGCTGGAAGATAAATTTACTGCCATAAGTAAGTTGCCACAATCAGAGCAGGTGGCTGCTTTAACCACCCTTGCCAACTGGGAGCACCCTGCCCCCGGCGGTTTTTACGATGATGTGGGCAATGTAGCAAAATCGCCCCATGTATTGAGGGGGGAGCCCTGGACGACAGACCCGCTGATACGCAAACAGGATAACCCCAATTTTGGCTGGTGGAATGATGGTTTCAGCCGCCAGCGCCTGTCTTTTATTTCCAGCATGCGCTGGCCGGTGGGGTTGGAATATAACAGCCTTGATTCAACGGCAGGTTATACCATAAGGGTAACCGGTTTTGGCGAATGCCTGCTAAAAATAAATGGCCAAAGGGTGGAGCATACTCTTTATGGTAAGGGGCTGGGGGAGATAAAAGAATTTCCGGTACCAGCTGCATTAATAAAAAATGGCAAAATAACCGTTACGTTTGAGGATATAAACGAGGATAATATTAACTGGCGGCAGCAGTCGCGTATTACAGAAGTTTGGCTTATTAAAAACCCGTAAGGATTACATCTGTATAAAAAGAAACGCTCCGCTGCAATTTTTACCCTTTTTGCAGCGGAGCGTTTCTTGTTACACCAGCAACGCTGCATCGTTGCCTGTTGCAGGCGCATCGCCTACGGCAGTTTTTATCAATTGCATATCGTGTTTAAGGCGTTGCATAAACAGCGCAATATCAAAACTGTGTACCACTATGTTGGCCCCTTCTTTCACCCCTTGTACCTGCCGTCCAGACTCCAGCGAAAAATGAATGCCAATGTGCAAACCCTTGGCGCGGGTGGTATGTATTATTTTTTTAACGGCTTCTTCAAAAATGGGGTGGTCCCATTGCTCGGGCACGCCCAGGCTAACCGAAAGATCGTGCGGGCCTATAAACACACCATCAAGGCCGGGTACACTAAGTATGTCGTCTAATCTTTCCATAGCAACCACGCTTTCAATGTTGGCTATGCAAATATTACCGCTGCTGTATTTTTCAACATACTCCTGCAGGTTTTGCGGCATAGGTTTGCTGCCATCAAGGTAGGCGGTAAGTAACTCGCCTTTCAAGGGCCGGTATTTAACCGCGCCTACCAGGTCAATCACTTGTGCGCGGGTTTCAATATAGGGCACCACTACGCCGCCTGCGCCGCCATCTATGGCCTGGCAAGCCCTGTAGGCATCTGGCGAGGGTATGCGTACCACAGGTACAATACCGTTGGCCTTAAACGCCTGGCACAGCAATGCCAGTTCGTTACGGTCAAGCGGAATATGCTCGGTATCAATAAAAACAAAATCCAGCCCGGCACTTTTAATTACGCCCGGCCACATTGGCCCGGTGGAGGTAATGCAGGTGCCATAAACATTTTTGCCTTGCTGTAGTTTTTGCAGCATTGTATTGGTGGTAGTAGCCATTGCAGTGTTTTATATACTTTTTGTTATGAGGCTAATAGCCCTTGTGTAAAGCGTTATGCAGCAATAAAATATTGTTGCTTGTAGCATATATACAGCAGGCATATTATGCGCAAGTTACAGGGTGCTGTTAAATAAAAACCTGCTGTGTTGTAAGTATTATTGTTTTGGGTATTGTATTAATCTATTATATGCAATGTGTGTGGTTTAGTAATGCTAACTTCAATATTTCCACTCATAATAATAAGTGGCATAATTTTTCTAACTTTCCACCCAAATAATGCCGCTTATGCGTAAACTGATATTGCTTGTTTTTGGCCTGCTTTTTTTGCTGGTGCTCGAAATTAGCAAGGTGTATTTTATAATGCCCTTTCCGGGCAGCCAGTATAGCAATACCATTGGCCTGGCTTATTTTATTGACCAATATATATGGCCCTTAAGGCTGGTTGGTATTATTTTGGTAATAGCCCCACTGCTGTTTTACCTGCGTAAAGGCAAATGGTGGCAAAAAACGCTGCTGATAACAGTGCTGCTGGTATATGGTGTGGTGGTGTATGCGTTTAATTTTAAGTTTTTGGCCGATAAAATGTTTTACCAGCCTAAAGTAAAGTTGTTTGCAACCACGGGTGCTGATACTACCGATAAAAACAAACTGGTAATTGGTGTTGCCCTTAATGGCGAGGCTGCTGCTTACCCTATTGAAATAATTGGCTATCACCACCAGGTAAAGGATACTGTTGGTGGTAAGCCCGTAATGGTTACCTATTGTACCGTTTGCCGTACAGGCAGGGTATACAGCCCGTTTGTAAACGGCAAGTATGAGCAGTTTCGCCTGGTAGGTATGGACCACTTTAATGCTATGTTTGAGGATGCAACCACCAAAAGCTGGTGGCAGCAGGCTACGGGTACAGCTATTGCAGGTAAACTAAAAGGTACCACCCTGCCCAATATTGCCAGCAGCCAAATGCGCCTGGGAGACTGGTTGATGCTGCACCCCAACAGTAAAATACTACAGCCAGACAGCAACTATAAAAAAGATTACAGCGACCTGGCCGGATATGATGAAGGCACCTTGCACAGTAAACTGGAAAAAAGAGACAGCGCAAGCTGGAAATTTAAAAGCTGGGTGATAGGGCTTACTATTTATGGCGAAAGCAAAGCGTACGACTGGAACCTGCTGGTGAGTAAAAAGCTGCTGCAGGATAGTGTGGGCAATGTACCCATTGCGCTGGTGCTTGAGCCAAACGGCAAAACATTTTATGCCCTTAGCCGTAACCTTAATGGCGAAACATTGCACCTTACTTACGATACTGTTAATCATGTATTGCTGGATGCAGAAACCCACAGCACCTGGGCTTTAAGCGGAGCATGCCTTAACGGCATATCAAAAGGGTATAGTTTAAAGCCGGTGCAGGCCTACCAGGAGTTTTGGCACTCATGGCAAACCTTTCACCCGGCAACAAAAAAGTTTGAGGAGTAAGTTTGTTGGCTGCCTGAAACAGACTGTGAATAAAGAAGTTTAAAAACAAACCCCGTGGTATAAGTTGCCGCGGGGTTTGTTTTTAAACAGGCAGATGGCTTTTGTTATTTCTTCTTTTCTGCTTTAAATGTTCCGTTTGGCTGTATGGATAACAACTCGGTTACCTCGCCTTTGGCATTGGTATTAAACTGTACGGTAAAGCCTTTGGCTACGGTTAGGGCAAACTTATCTTTATCTATCGCGGCCATTTCATACTCAGGCTGGCCGGGTACCGACATGAATAATGTTTTATCGTTTTTAATGAAGATTTTTATGGTAACCCCGCTTAACTCATAGTCGCCAACGTATTTCAGCAGGCTGTCTTTTGTAATGGCTTTTGGCAGAGGCGTTTTTTCAAACACCATGGGTTTAAGGCCACCTTCCATTTCAACAGAAATGCTTTCAATGTTGCCATCAGCACCGGTGTTAAACGATAGCGGGTTACCATGCTCACTGGTATCTATACCATAATGAGGGTCTTTCTCAATAAAATCAAAATAGTCGTAATGGTAGTGGCGCAGCCACCAGGTTTTTATTGGCAGGTGTACAAAAAGCGAATCGTTTTCAAGCGCAACCACCATGTTGCCATAGCCTTTATTGCTGTAAATACCTTCATAATCTTTAAGCGGGTGGCTTGGGTGGGTGTTGGGTTTGCGGTTGGATATTACGGTTGTTTCTGCCTGTTTCTCTTTTGCTTTGGCTGAGTCTGCCTTGCCATGCGTATAGCTTTCCCAGTCAAAATACTTTATTCCCAGCATCCTGTCGGCTATAAGGTTGCGTACTACCGATGGTACTGCGGAGCCGTTTTGGTTGCTTAGTACAATAATGCCAATACTGTCGGAAGGGAATAGGCAGGTGCTTGCAGAAAAGCCATCAATATTGCCGCCATGTTCTGCACGGTAATGCCCCTTGTACGATGAAATAAACCAGCCAAAACCATAGTTGGCAAGGTGTACATCTGGTATGGTTTTATCAGGCAGTGAGCCGTCAATCACCATTTGGCTGCCAAGTGCTTCTGGTACGTAGCTTGCAGGTAATACCTGCGTGCCGTTAAACTTGCCGCCGTTAAGCCAGGTGGTAGCCCAGTTGCTCATTTCGGTAACGCTGCTGTTTATACTGCCCGCAGGGCCCATCGCTCCAATATTATAATAGTCAAGTTTTTTTATAATACTGTCGTTTTTAAGCCCATAGCCCAAAGCTGCATCTTTTTCAATGGCCATAGTGTCAACCGAAAAATTGCTGCGTACCATGCCCAAGGGTTTAAATATATTTTGTTGCACGTTTTCCTCCCAACTGGCCCCGGTGAGTTTTTCGGCGAGCACTCCCTGTGTAAGAAACATAAAATTGTTGTACTGCCATTTTTCGCGCACGGCAAAAGTGGGTTCCATGTATTCAATGCGCTTCACAAGGCTGTCCCTGTCTTTTGTAACAAAATAATACCATGACCCATCGTGCCGGGGCAGGCCGGTACGGTGGCACATAAGGTCCTTCACCAATATGTTGTCGTTCATGGTGTTGTTGTAAAACTTAAGGTCGGGCAGGTAGTTGCGTATTGGTTTGTTAAGGTCAAGCTTGCCTTTATCGCTAAGCATGCCCAGCAGCGATGCTGTAAAGGCTTTGGTGCAGGAGCCGATAGCAAAAAGCGTGTTGGGGGTTACGGGTATTTTGTTTTCATAATCGCGGTAGCCAAACCCTTTGGCGTATACCACTTTGTTTTTTTCTACAACTGCAACGGCAAAACCGGCGGCATGCCACTCTTTCAACACACGGGCAAATGCCGTGTCAAGCCCCTCAAAACGCTTGTCGGCTGCGGGTTTAGACTTTTGCGCAAAGGCACAAAGCACGATGGAACTGTAAAGTATGGCGAATACAATTTTTCTCATTTCAATATTTTTTTAGTTATTAGTTGCAGCAAACGCATTTTTATTACACAATGCAATACTGCTAATGTAACAAATAAAGCGCAGGCCTGCCTTTAGTTTTATAGGCGGGTGGTAGGGTATACCAGCGGGAGTATTGCGGTAATGCAGCGAAAATGGAGGTGTTTAAATAAGCCAATAATCTTGTAACTTTATACCCATGGAAAACGCCAGTAAATTAGACCGCGTAGTGGAGGCAAGGATGAAGCTTAAAGCCCGCTTTGAGGAAAAGATAAAGCTAACCCCTTCCGTTGCTGATAATAAGCCAATGGGCAAGGGTAACCCTAACAGGCATGGCATGCCCGCAGTGCCGGTAGGTCAGGTAGTTACCACAAAATGGCCCGTGCTTGATTTGGGGGTGGAGCCTGACATACCCTTACAAGATTGGAGGCTGATAGTTGATGGCGATGTAGAACACCCTGTAACACTAACCTGGGATGATTTTATGGCATTGCCCCAAACAGAGGATACCTCCGATTTTCACTGTGTTACCACCTGGAGCAAGCTGGATATGCATTGGAAAGGGGTGCGCCTGCTTGACCTTGCCGCACTGGTGCAGCCGCACGATACAGCTACCCATATTTTGTGTTACGGGTACGATGATTATACCACCAATGTATCGCTGGAGGAAGCCCTTAAACCCGATGTTTTAATAGCCCACACCGTGGAAGGCAAGCCCTTGCCTAAAGAACATGGTGGCCCGGCCCGCATGATTACCCCGCAGTTATATGCCTGGAAGGGCAGTAAATGGATAAGCCGTATTGAGTTTTTACCCCGCAATGTATTGGGTTTTTGGGAGCGCCGTGGTTACAGCAATACCGCCTACCCATGGCGTAACGACAGGTACAGTTGATAAACGGATGGGGTGCATTTTATAAAGAATAAGTAAATAGTGCCATAATTTGCCCGAAAAGTATCATGCTGTAAAGCCCCGGCCGTTGTAGCTTTGTGTTGTAATTAAAAGCTATGGCAAAGGTTAACATACCGGTTATTGATATATGCAGCCTTAAAAAGGAGCCATACCGCCAGAACGATTTTTTTATTGAGCGCTTTGATGCTTATTTAAAAAAGCATTATCAAAACCTGAAGAGGCCTCACCGCCACAGCTTTTACCACCTGGTGCTTTTTACCAAAGGTGCGGGTACACATTCTATTGATTTTACAGGGTTTACTGTAATGCCCATGCAAATTTATTTTATGGCCCCCGGCCAGGTGCATGCGTGGCAGTTTGAGGGAGACACCGACGGGTATATTATTAATTTTTCTGAGCAGTTATTCCGTACGTTTTTATTTAACCCGCGTTATTTAGAAAACTTCTCTTTTTTTAGCGGCATTAGCCAACAGGGCGTTTGCCAGGTGCCACCTGCATTGTACAGCGTTGTGCTGCGCCTGTTTGAGGAGATGCTGGATTGTTACACCAGCCAGGGCGATGCTGCGCTGGATATGGTGCGTGTTTTACTGCTGCAGCTTTTTTTACACATTAACCAGATGGTACAAGGCAATGTTGAGCAAAAAGCACCCCGGCAACAACAGCTGCTGCTGGCAAACCTGCGCCAGTTGATTGACCAGCACTACCTGCAGTTACGCTTGCCAAACCAGTACGCGGAGTTGCTTTACGTAACCCCTAACTATTTAAATGCCCTTTGCCGCCACCTGGTAAGCAAAACCGCAGGGGAACTTATAAGGGAACGTGTTTTACTGGAAGCTAAAAGGCTGCTTACCAATGCAGAGATGTCGGTTGCAGAAATTGGGTATACCTTAAACTTTCAGGACAGCTCCTATTTCAACCGGTTTTTTAAAAAATATACAGGTACAACGCCCGATGATTTTAGAAAGGCGTTTACCAACGGGTAATCTTTTGCCTGCGGTGATGTACAGCATTGGCAGGCAGGCAATTTTTGTCATTACCAATTATAACACATAAAACTAACATTTATGGCTATAGATAATAACGCGCCCAAAGCGGGTGCGCATAACCTGCTGTTGTGCAAATGCCCCCGTTGCAGAAAGGGGGATATGTTTGAAGAAAAGAACCCGTATAACCTGAAGCATTTTATGAAGATGCACAAGTTATGCCCGGTCTGCGGGCAGGAGCTTGATATTGAGGTGGGTTTTTATTACGGCAGCAGCTATGTAAGCTATGCGTTAACCATTGCATTTAGTGTAGCCACGCTGCTGGCCTGGTGGGTTTTTATAGGCGTGTCGCTTTACGATAACCGTATATTTTACTGGTTAACCATCAATTCACTATTGATGTTGGCTTTACAGCCGGTGTTTATGCGCCTTGCACGAACGCTATGGCTGGCGTTTTTTGTACGGTACGACAGAAACTGGCAGTTGCACCCGCCAAAAAAGGCAGAAAGGGTTAATGAGCAACTGATGGATGCCTGGTAGCAACACCGTGCATAACAGGTTGCATTATTACACAATGGAACAGCATACAACGTGGCTGTTCCATTTTTTATGTCAGCGAAGCCTGTTTCTTGGGTAAACCCCTTTTTCAGTTAATCCTCCATGCTCAAATAACTTCTCCACTCACTCAAAAGGAGTATTGACTTAACCATACCGTTTAGAGAGATTTGTTGTCTGCAATAGTTATGGCATAGTAACCCGTAGGCTGTTGTAAACAATACCATTTGCATATAGCACCCCCAAAAACTGGTATTAAATAACATTATTAAGTTTTAACAATGATAATGAAAGCCCGTTTTTATATGCTTAACGTACCCCGTATTGCAGCAGCGTTAGCCTGCTGCATAATGCTTTTTTGTAATGCAAATGGGCAGGACATAAGCAGCTTTCGCGGGCAAAAGCCCTTTAGTATAAATGGCAGTGTGCAGTTGCGCGGCGTTTACTATACCGCAACGGGCATACCGGCGCAACGTTCGCCTTTTTCCTACATCTTTTCAGGCAGCCCAACCATTAATATTTACGGGTTGGCCATACCCATGAATTTTACGGTAAGCGAGCAGGAGCGCAGCTTTCGCCAGCCATTTAACCAGTACGGCATTAGCCCATCGTACAAATGGATAACGGCGCATATTGGTTACCGCAGTGTAACATTCTCACCCTATACACTGGCTGGCTACAGTATGCTTGGTGCAGGGCTGGAGTTAACCCCCGGTAAATTCAGGTTCGGGTTTATGTATGGCCGTATAAGCAAAGCTACCACGCTTGATACCACCACGCAAAGCCTGGTGCCGTTTGCCTTTACTCGCAAGGCTTATGCTGTGCGCGTAGGGGTGGGTACCAGTAAAACTTTTTTTGATATAAGTGTGCTAAAAGCAAAGGATGATGATGCCAGCGTGCCTTATAAAACTTATGATACTGCCTACAATATTACCCCTGCCGCAAATACAGTATTGGGGATAGGCTTTCGCATAAATTTTTTACGCAAAATGTTTATTGAGGGCAATGTGGCGGGCAGCATTTACACAAGGGATATTAATTCGCCCATTACATTGGATTCGTTTGACAATGCCCTTTTTAAAATGGCTAAAAAAATTGCTATTGTAAACGGCACCAGCGAGTTTAATTCGGCAGGTGATGCAGCTATAGGATATAAATCAAAAACATTTGGCCTTAAACTGCAGTACAAAAGGATAGACCCTGGCTTCCAGTCAATGGGGGCTTATTTTTTTAACAACGACCTTGAGAATTATTCAATAGCACCATCACTGCGGGTATTAAAAAACAGGCTGCGCATATCGGGCAGCGTGGGTATACAACACGATAATGTTAATGGCCAAAAACAAGCAACGGCCCAAAAAGTTACCGCCAATGGTAACCTGGGGGTTGATTTCTCCTCCCGCCTGGGGCTGGATGTTAATTACAGCAATTTTAGCAATAACCAGCAGCCTAAAACAATCCGTTTTGCCGACTCTTTAAAAATTGCCCAAACCACGCAAAACCTTTCTATATCGCCGCGTTATATATACAGCAATACTGTTACAAGCCACGCCATTATTGTAAATGCAAGCTTTATGCAGTTGAACGATTACAACAGTTATTTTGCCCAAAATGCCATAAGCCGTAACATAAACTTTCAGCAGTATTATATCAACTACACATTGGGCCTGCTGGCCGCACAGTTTTCTGTAAGCTTAAACCTGAGTTCTACTAAAATGGATGCTGCGGGGCAAACAGATAATAACAATGGTTTTACTGTAAGCGTAAACAAATCGTTTTTTAAATCGGCCTTATCGGTTAATGCAAGTACAGGCCTGTTTATTGATAAGCGTAACGATGGTAACAGCAACGTAATTAATGCATCTGGCAATATACAGTACCGGTTTTATAAAAAGCATGGCTTAAGTTTTATGACATACTATACCAATAATAAGCCTAAAAACATTGCCAGCGTAGTGCCCGGCTTTACAGAACTGCGTGGGGAACTTGCTTATATGTTTACATTTTAAACAGTAAAGAAAAGCGGTGCAAATGTAGTGTAACAGCATAAGCGCCTGCTTAACATGACCATTGAAAAATAAAGCAGTAACATGAAAAATGTAATGATAAAAAACTGGTTTAAAAAATTATGGATGCTGAGCACCTTTGCATGTATTGCATGGGTTGCAGGCGCACAAATTGTTATTCACGTTTCTGTGCTGCCGCCATATTACACACACTTTACCGATTACAGCAGCCACCCGCAACAGATTATGTTACTGGTTACCAACACCAGCGACAAGGGTAAAGATATTCAGTTGCGCGGAAGCATAACCGGCGACAATGGCGTGGAGATAAGTGTAGAAAAAAATTTTAAAAACCCAACGCCGCTGCATGTTGATGCTGGTGCTACCAGAACACTGAATGGCAACGATATAAATTCCCTGTTCGATTTTAACCAGCTTGTTTATACAGGTATTAGCCGCGATAAACTTATGTTGCAGGGTAACTTGCCCGAGGGTAATTACCAGGTATGCGTAAGGGCGTTTGATTATAATACCAATGTGCCGTTGTCTGAGGATCAGCCAACGGGTTGCAGCAATACTTTTCCTGTATCAAGTGTTGAGCCGCCAATAATTCTAAAACCCTCTGATGGGGATGCTTTGCCAGTTGCAGGCGGGCAAAACTTTGTAATCACCTGGTCAACCCCTGCCGGTGCCCTGCCAACCACCCAGTACACAGTAAGCATTGCCGAAATATTAGATAACAAGTCGCCGCAGGTAGCCATGATGTCGGCTACGAACCCACTGTTTTACCAGGCAACAGTTACCGGCACAAATGTATTGCTGTACAACGCAGCCATGCCAGCCCTTACACAAGGCAGGCGTTATGCCATGATGGTTACCGCCAAAGACCCGACCAATAAAATAACTTTTAGAAACAATGGCCAAAGCGAGGTTATTGGTTTTGTGTATGGCGATGAAGCGGGTAACCTGCCACCCGACAATGGTAACGTTGCCAGCAGCGTAGTGTGCGGTTGTGCTGTGCCTCAACCAGCAAATGTAAAGCCTTCAACAAGTATATCCCCTGGCGGGGTTATAACAGCGGGTAATTTCTCCATTACCGTTTTATCGGTATTTAAAAACAGTAATAACACTCTTTCGGGTACAGGTAAGGTTAACCTGCCTGTAGCCAACAGTAGTTTTATTCCGGTAGGGGTAAACTTTAATAATATTCAAATAAACAGCAGCAATCAATTGATAAGCGGGGTAATAAATGCCCAGGTAAAAAACGATGTAAATTTCTTACCCACTGTACCAAGCCCCAACCCAAGTTTAATACCTTTTACGCAGGCTGATATTACTAATCTTTCTACCTATATTGATAACAACGTATCTAATACTGTTTCACAGTTAAAAAGTATTGGGGCTAATACAGTATTTCAGTTACCCATTGGGTTAGATAAATCATTAGCAGGCAGCCCTGTAACCATTGAGGTTACTGCTTTAACCATTACACCCACACAGGCTGTAATGGATGCTGCAACTGTTATAAACACCCCTGATGATAATGTAGTTAGCCGTATTGCTCTTGGTGCAAAAAATATTTGCGTAAACCCTGCCGACCTGTGCGGCGATGCAAAACTGTTTTTGGCTGAAGATGTAAACCTGCCATCGCTTAACCTTACCCTTAAGGGCGCTGCTAACCCAGGCGGTGGCACCTATGTAGTATTTGATAAAGGCGGCTTTAAAAACATGCAGATTGTAGGTGCCATTGCACTGCCTCAATCTGTTGTGGTACAAAAGTCTGACGGTGTTAGCCCTGTTACAGCACAAATAACTGCTACAACCGACCAGGGCTGGAGCGACTGGATTGCCAGTGTAAGCCTGCCTGATTTTTTGCTTTCGGGGGCCCCAGACCTTAAGTTTTCTGTACCCAACGCATTTTACGACCATAGTGATTTTAAGAACCCCAACGGGCTTCCCGGTGTGTTCCATTCATCAGACCCTAACGAAACGGACATCAATACCAGTGCCGCAACATGGCATGGTTTGTTTATTCCTGCTGTATCTTTAAGCCTTCCGCCTGTTATTTCCACGGGTTCAAATCTTACAATTGCCGGTTCAAATTTTATATACGATAGTCATGGGTTTACCGGGTTAGTATCTGCTGTTAACCCTCTTGCCATTGGCGATGGCTCGTTGGGCGGCTGGTATGCATCCATTGATGCAGTAAACATCGAAATATTTAAATCGGGTTTTAAAAGTGGTGCCATGCAGGGTAAACTTGTATTGCCGCCAAGTGGCAGCAATATTAACGACCCCTCTAACCAGTTAAATTATAATTGTTTACTTACCATACCCCAGGGGGGTAAAACGCAGTTTGTTTTTTCGGTGCAACCTAAGGCTGGCCTTAAATTTAAGGAAATGTATATGGTGCTTAATTTAGATAACAGCTCAAATATACAGGTTACCTATAATGCAGGTTCCACCCCGGTTGCAAGTGCAGAGCTTAATGGAAGCCTTACCGTTGATACAAAGCAATTTGGTATTGCTGCCGGGGCTGCTTCTATGCTAATGCCATCGGTACAGTTTCAGCATTTTAAGTTGATGACAACTGCCCCATACATTGATGGTGGTATTCAAATAGGGTTTAACGGTGCAAATAATGGCCAAAACGCCTACTACGGCAATACCACCCAAGACTGGGCGGTGAACACAACTGCGGATTTTGGCCCTCGCGATGTAGTTTCCGAAGAAGATACCTACAGGCAACCCGGATATAATCCTCCTTTGGCAAATTTTAGTGTTGGTGGCTTTACTGCCGAATTAAGTTCGGTAACCCCATCAGTTACAGGAAATCTTTTTGGCCTCGATTTTAATGTAAACCTTAGCTTACTGGGCAGTGATTTAAGCTGGGGTTGCAAAGCAAATACTGTATTTACGCTGGGGGCTAACCTGAGTTACCAAAATGGTCGTATTATTTGTACCGGTGCTGGTACAAAATTAAAAGACCTCTCTTTTGACGCTTCGGCCAAACTTGGCCCCGTAGGTTTGAGTGGTGGGGCTAAATATTTTAACAACGCTGCCTTGGGCGAGGGGTTTGTAGGCGTAGTGGATGTAAATGTTATAGGTGTATTAAATCTTGCCATGAGGGTGCGTTTTGGGTACAAGCCAGACAATGGCGGGTACAATTATTTTGACCTGAATGCTTTGGTTGATTTTGGTGAAGCAGGCATACAAATGTTTAATCCTGTTTACTTGTACGGCTTCGGCGGCGGTATTGCTTTTAACGAGAATATACAGGTATCTAACCCAAAGATTGGGGGGCAGGCAAAATTGGATGATATGAAGAATGGAAACGTGGACCAATTGCTTGGTTATAGCCCTGGAGGGGTAACCTTTGTGCCTGACAAGGGTAAATTTGTATTGCAGGCAACGGTACTATTTGGCCTGGTGCCGCGCACCACACTGGACTGCGATGCCACCCTTACTGCTGTTATTGACTACCAGCATGGCGGCTTGGCTAAACTGAATTTTAACGGTGGAGCCCGTGTAATGGCCCAGCCTGGGCAATATGGCCCCGCCGGACACGATTTTGCTGTTGGTGCAGGCAGCATAAATGTTGACTACGATTTTGTAAATAATGTTTTTGACCTTTCTAGCGAAGTAGATATGGGGGTGCCTAACATTGGCCATCAGGATGAAATGGCGGCACACGCAACTTTTGATATACATATTGACAAAAAAGATTTTTGGGTGTACTGCGGCACATTGGCCGACCGTAATACTATTGGCTTGCTGAAAATACCTGTTATGCATCCTGACTGGGTGTTTACGGGTACCAGCTATTTTGAAATGGGTTCAAAAATTGATGATTTGCCCCCCCTGCCGCCATCTGTCGGTGGCGTTGACATAAGTTCTCTTTCTGGTCAGGTGGCAACCGACCCCAACAGGGCGGATATGGCAAGAAACCATACAGGGATTATTATGGGAGCAACCGCAGATTTTAACTGGACGCAGCCTTACCTTATTTTTTACGGCAAGCTGCATGCGGGGTTAGGGTTTGATGTTACGCTGCAGCAACTTAGCGGCAGTTGCGCTACAACAAGCGGCGCTAACGGGTGGTATGCTAAAGGTCAGGCATATATGGGTGCAACGGCTGACATAGGAATAGATGTGGACTTGCTGTTTATACATGGGCGTTTTTCTGTGCTGTCTGCTGGCGTGGCTGCAGTACTGCAGGCACAGTTACCCAATCCCACTTGGGTAAAAGGCGATTTATTTGGGCAGTATAGCATTTTAGACGGAGCAGTTTCCGGAAACATGCATTACCAATTTGAAATAGGCAATAAACTTACCGGTTGCTCCGGCAGCCCGAGCGACGTGGTTGGGGGCGTAAAACTTATAGGCGACATTTCACCGGGCGATGGCAGCCAACAGGTGGAAATTTCAGCAGTGCCTAATATTACTTTTAATATAAAGCGGAAGCAATTTGATTTTACAGAGCTAAAAGACGATGGAACCAAATTAGTACACCACTTTTTGTTTGACAACAGTTGCCTTACCTACACAATAAACTACCAGCAAGTTAATTTTATTAATCAGGACGAGTATACGGTGTACTATACGCCAACCACATCGCAGGGGCTACCCAAATTATTTACCCCCAACACAAGCTACAACATTACCGTGCAGGCTAAAGTGAAGCAGCTTGACGATTTTGGCAACTTTACAGGGTTTGTGCAAAACCCCAATGGAGTAGGGGATTATGTGGAAACAAAAACTACAACATTTACCACAAACAGCGGGCTTACCCAAATTAGCGATTACCTGCTTGCCTTTAGTTTTCCACAGCACTCAGACCAGGCGGTTTTTTATAATGATGCAAAAACAGGAGGGCCTTACGGTTTGGGAGACCAATTTATACAAACAAAAACGGTAATACAGCCGCAGGACTTTGTTTTTGCAAAAGGTATAGACCCCAATTATTTAGACCCAAAATATACCTTTGTTTTATACAAAAACGGGCAATACACTGGCTTGTCGGAACTTGCGAAACAAGATGGCCTTAATTACTACATGGATCCCGATGCATACAACTTTAACGGATGGTTTCAATTTGACCCTGCAAGTAACTACAGGGTTGAATTGTGGATGAATCTCGGGATTAACCAACCCAGTGGCGGAAGTGGCGGCGGTGGTGGCGGCGGTGGTGGTGGCACAACACCAATTAAGCCTGGTGGCCGTTCAATAATGATTGCCACACCAGGCGCAACCATCGGTTCAACATTAGCTATCCAAAATA
>CAZRDD010000007.1:0-28031 GCA_964598675.1 uncultured Parafilimonas sp. | reverse complement strand
AGTAAATGGCTTTTGCACCTTTATACGCTCTACAACCTCGTTTATAAGGGCATAAAAGGCTTCGTCTTGGAGGCAGATCACTTGCATAAAAATACTTTTATTTGATTAATTCAATATCGCCGAAGGTGTTTGCTACTAGAATCTAATTTATAATATTTTCAAATTAACTAAAAGTCAAAAAACAACATAGCATTTACTTCCACCTACATTAATAATTTTAGAGAGTTGCTATTGCTCCGGCAATTAAATTCACAGTCAATATTTCGCAATATTGAAAAACCTAATTTCATGAAAGCATACCTTTATCTATAGTATAACTGGAATTGTTGTTTATTTTGCTTTAACATTATTTAAATTGCGAAACACGAGACCGTATATTTACTCTGCTTAACGAATGAATATGCAATTCCAAGAATGCGCTGCTTGCGCAACCCCTCTTACAGATATAAACAAGCCTTGCCCGAAATGCGGTAGTGTGACACAAGTTACATTAATCAGTCTACTTGACATTATTCCCAAAGGGGAACAAATAACCATAACTATCAGTTATCGAAACAGGGTTTGGGAGCCATTGCCTGGCAGTCTGCATTTCCTGTTAGAGCAAATGGTAGCGGCAACGTTTAATCCTTTTTCTCAGGGATTAAGTATGCAAGTAATTAACACAACGGCAGTTTTCGTAGAAGGTGTAATAACGGATTGCCTGGAAGAAGAAATAGTTTGCCAAATTTGCCAAAACAACCTATTGATTAATCAAAAGCACCTGGATATGCTCAATGGAAAAGGCTGGCAGATAAAGAAGCAACTTGTAAAAGAAATCCTACATTTTGATATCGCTGTTTTAAACAATGCAGATGAAGCTGACATTTTATTTGACATTAGAAACAATATTGCGCATGGCAGATCATATACAGTTAATTACAATGCTTATTTCAGGCACAGGAATGAACAAAATAATACTGAAATAACAATCTTGAATAAAAAATATTCGCGTATCCATTTAAGACTGGAAACACTGGGATTGTTACCACCCTTGCAACAAAATGGCAATTTAACTATTGAGTTATTTTTCAAACCTAAAGTTGCGAAGCAACTGTATGATTGGGCCATCTCTTTTCTAACTGATTTCTTTGATAAGGCAAATGTGAACAGTACCCAAGAAATCAAGGACGCATTTTTTCAATGCCTCCCGAATTAAAAAATTCAAAGATATGCCATACACACTGTCTGATATCAATTTCGATAAGCTGAATTGGAAACAATTTGAGGAACTATGTTTTGATTTAATCACAAAGTACCCATTTCATTCGGTGCGTTGGCATCAAAGTGACGCTGATGATGGTCGGGATATCGAAGCATGTCATACAACATACAATCTGTTAGTGCCGCAGTTTAATGAAAAGTGGTTTTTTGAATGCAAAAAACACATAAGAGGAGTATCCGTAGAAGACATAGCAACAAAACTCAGTTGGGCTAGGGGCGATAGTACCCACCACCTTGTATTCATAACATCATCATACATCACGACCAGTGGTCATGACCTTATAGAGAAATGGAGAGGAAAAGAAAATTTTAAAATCCATGTTATTGAAGGCAAGCATTTAAAAGAAGTTTTACTTCTTTTCCCCGATATCATACAAAAGTATTTTAGTGATCGATACTCCCAACTAGCAAGCCGATCATATCAGATATGGCTATACCATGACTTTTTACCTGATGCAAAGACAGCGTATAATCTGTTTACAAATCTTGACCTTAATAAAACAGCACATCCCGAACTGGCGTTTTTATGGTTTGTTTTTCACAAAATCGAAGATGAGATTGAAAAATATTGTCGCGATGAACATTTACCGATGTTTAAAGAAGATAACATTATTTTATACCTAAAGCAGGCCAAAAATTGCAGCTATCCTGCAATAACGAAAGATGACAATGCTAAATACGAAATAACCAACTCGGTAGGCCTGGCATGCTGCCGGTGGGATGAAAATGATTTCTTTTTTGCATCTGCACACTACAAACAGCAAAACAATGAATATGTACAGGTTTGCTTTTTTAGGAAGGGCGATGATGTGGAAACCAGGATCACATATGGAATAAGTAATAAGTATTTTTATTAAATAGGATTTATCGGTGAAAGTATCGTACATATTAAAAACGTGGCTTAGTCTATAATTCAACACAAAGATTTTAATATTTAGAAAATTTTATTTAAATTGTTGTATTTCGGTTGTTTTTGTTATTGAAAATATCCAAATACTTTACTTATGGCATACGATGAAAAAATGCCTGTAACAATCCATCAAGTGGATTTGACACGATTTGCCAGCACGACCAAAACAGAAGTTATAGACAAAATAATTTCTGTAGCTAATGCTGAAGATGCCAGTTTTGAAGAGGAACCAAATATACAGGAGGTTGAAGGGTATTTGATTAGGATATTCTCTTCTATGAAAAGGTACGTCCCAAGATGGAGAGGCTTCATCAGCAGCCAAGTACGTGAGGCTTCGCGGCTAAATAAATGCGTCAACCAGACTTATTCTTTCATATGCTTCATTGGTTATGACGAACATCTTTTTACTATTACGGGCGGAATAGGAAGCCTGGTGGTTGATCGCTTTTTCAGTGCAAATTTTGGGCTCGAAATACTCGTGCGGCTTTTTGAAAGAGACAGCCAGGTTATAAAATCTATTCAAGACCGCGGTTTAACGGGCATAGTGCTTGGACAAACAAAATTTTACAGGGGCGACCAAAGGTTCTCTGATGAAAACCAATTCGGAAAAATATTTAAACAAGTAAGGGCGGAGCTTAATAAAAAGATTTTGACGGATGTGTTTGGTTTCGATGAGGAGGATTTGAGGAGGAAAACTTCAGCTTGTCTTGCGAAATCATCCTTCTTGATTGGGAAATCGGTTGATTTCATTACACTACTGCAACTGGTTAGGCGGTTTGCTAACATTCTAAAGGAGAAAGAAAAATTCACGTTGAATAAGGTAGAGCTATTGTCAAAGCGAAACCCTGCAAATGCAAAGCTAATTGGCCACCTTGATGAATGCTTCGTCAAAAAAATTTATGCGAGCTGGATAGCCAAGCAGCTAATTGATGTAGATGTGTGCAATGTCGATTTTGAAAAATATATTTCGGCTTCCAACTATAAAATACCCCTTGAGTCAATTGACCCGATAAGCTTTGACAGTACTCCAAGCTTTAAAGAAATTGTCCATGCGCTCAACAATGTAGGCTGTGTCCTTGAAGATGATGCTATTCAGTTTAAGCACTCCGTATTGTTCAGGACAATAAAGACATACGATGAAAATAATGTGCTTCTCACTACGGGAATCATATATGAACATTTGCACGGCGAACTGCAATTGGAGGACAATCATTACTTTCTTTTAGATAAGGATTGGTACAGGATCCATGCAGATTTTATTACTGACCTAAATAAAGAATGTGTATCGATCCTGCGAACGGCCAGCGATGATAATCTCATCTCTCAAAAATTTGATATAACTAAGCGGGAAAGCATCTTTAATCAAAGCTTTCTAAATAAAGACGGATGGCTGGTATTTGATACGATTGTCCCCGAGAACATTGAAGCGTGTGATATTCTCTATTATGATGCAAACGCTATCCACTTAGTTCACGTGAAAAAAAATTTTGACAATTCAATCAGGGATTTAGCATCTCAAATGATTATTGCTGCCAAAAGAATTCAGGAGGATATCAAAAGTGGCTTTGTTTACATTGACAAACTTGAGGCTCTTGCAAGAAAGGGTGCGAAGAGCAAAAGCAAGCAAAAGCAGGAATTGGGAAAGCAGGTCATACCCATGGGAGGCCTCAAAAAGATTTTCAAAAGTAAAAACGACAAAAATCTGATCTTTTGCTTGGCATTTGTAGATGCATCGCAGAAAAACAGGCGATTAAAAGACCATATTGAGCAATTTGAATCAAATATCGCAAAGTTTGCACTTATCGAAGCATACAGGGGAATACGGGCATTGGGCTTTGATTTTAAGGTAATCCAGCTAAATAAAGCTTAGAGAAAGCAGCATTGGAAAATTATGATTCATTGTCGTAATAAATCTTGTAATAGTGTTTTCCTGTTAATTCATCATAGCCTTTTTCGATCAAATCTGTATTGCCGTGGATGTAAATATGAAAATTCCTGTCAAGTTTTAATACATTTTTGAAAATGCGGGATTGCTTCTTGACAGCTGTATTTGAAATCTCAAAAGTGTCAGCAATATCTATCTTATTTTCATGTAGATAATTCGATCCAAAATCCTGGAAACTTTTTATGATTTCGGGGTCGCCAAAAACTTCCTGTTGAAAGCCCTGAATGTCGAACGTGTCTTTTTCTTTAAAATATTCAACCGACTTATTCAGATAATCTATCTGATCCGTTTTGCTGACTTCGAAACTTTGAGGCAAGCCGGTTGTTATAAAGTTTTTGGCGACAGACAAAAAATTACTTGTAAAATGATAACTGTCTGATACCGGTTTTAGTTTTAAAAACTCATCTTTCCAATATTGCGATTCCTCTTTCCTGTCAGCAGAACTAGCCAATATGACTCTATAGCCATTACCGGAATCAGCATTTATGATAAGACAGCCCTTGTCTACTGAATTAATATTATATCCAAAATCATGGTTGATGGCATAGCTTTCGTTCGAAGGTGTCATCTTTAGATATGGCGAATTAGTTTCCGATTTGTATATGCCTAAAGCGGTCGTGTTTGCTCCTTCAAAAGATACATTGGTGAGGTAAATTAGTGATAAGTCACCCGCCTTTATTTTTGGGTGCATCGAATATTGGTATAAGAGCGTTGCCACATTTTGTGAATGAGTAATAAAACCTTTTGCTTGCTCAAATATTTTCGATGCCAGCCTGTACACCTCATTCATTTCAAGGGAGACAGCGTGGCTGAAAGTAAAATACTCATTGAAATTAAGCGACGAAAAAAAGTATTTCAATGCATATGAGGCTGTGTCTTCTCCAAGGCTCGCCTCAGTGTCAGAAAGCCGGAGGCCCTCGTCCCTGAGCCTGTTTCCGACACGATGGGTAATCAAATGCTCAATGGCAACATTATTCAAATCTGGTAACATTATACTGAGTTTATGGATTGTGCGAATTTCCTAGCGAGCTTAACTTGTTTAAACTTTTCATTTTTCATTTTCTCGAATTCTCTTCGCAATATTGGCTGCAACGTTTTGGGATTGACATGCGTATAGTTATCATCAAGATTGATTTTATCTATATCCACCACAAGTTCCGGGTTGGATGACCGCTTGGGCAAATAGCCCGGAAATCCAAATATGACAACACACTGCCCCTCAGCCGCGGGGAGGGAAAACCGATATATGATCTCAATCTCACACAGCTCCATATACTTGTGGTAGGCTTTATCTGCAATGAAAGGGATATTATGCAAGCCTTCTCCGTTGATATTTAATTCCTTCACTTTAGCCAGTTCTAACCATTCAATATCCTCCGGCAGCGTCTCTACAGGGTCATGGCTAATATCTAGGTATGAGGCTCTTTGAAATAAAAAAAACGTGTTCCCGACTGTAAAGCTTAGAAAGAAGGACATGCGCTCTTCGTTGGTAAAATCCTTGTACAATATCCTTTCAATGGAATGATCAGGCTGCATATAATTGCTAGCCTTGAAATGTATTTCTAGGTTTTTTACCACTTTGTTGGCAACATCGGTTGTTTCAGGTGAAGTATGGATAATCTGTAATTCGACCTGTTTATCGCCAGATCGAACTTTTTCCATTATTACCTGCCCCTTGAACTCGTTGTTTGACCGATACCAATCCTTGCTATAATTTTGTGTCTCGCATTTAAAATCAAGGCATATTTTATCGGGATTGTTGTCTATCATAGTGAAATTGGGCGTGCCGACTACATTGTATCTCGGGTAATGGGTTTTGATGATGTCCTGGATATTGAATGTATTGGGTATCGCGGCAATCAATGTTTCGCCGGATTGCCATTCGAGCGTCCGGGTAATTGTTTTTTCCCTATCCTCTCTGGTCTGCAATTTTTCTCTTAATAAATTAAATTCAGCGGGGCTGACCAAAGCCGTAATAAGCAATGGGAATGTTGTTTCATCTTCGCCATCATTTACGTATATCCCTTTTGATTTCAGCAGTTGCTTTTTGTCAGGCCTGGTTATGCTTGGATGTTGTAATAGTGTTTTCAATGACTCTCCATAAGGCAAGAAACGGTTAATGCTATCTTGTATTTTTTCCATACTAATTCCTAAAACTTAAATTATAATTTTCGATGACAACAGCATTTGCGAAAGCAGATTCCTCAAACGCCTGCTTTGTATTGGCTACAATATGCTCGTGGTCCGCTTTGTTGTAATCAGGAAATGCAATCACTGTGTTTGTCTGGAGGTTTGCGCCTATGTTTTTAGCAAGACCCATTAACTTGCTCAATTCCTCTTCTTCGAAATTTTCCTTCGTGCACAAAACAAATGTTACGTCGTTGCCTGTTCTCTGCGCGCGAAAAGGCAGCAGGTTTGAAGCAAAATACTGAACAGGTAAAATAAGCCCGTTTTTCGCAAGCTGGTCGTCGCCGTTGAGTCCGGTGTTAAAATAGTTGAACTGAATGCCAGCCCCTTTAAACTTGTAGTTAACGTACGTAATAGCATCAAACAGGAATTCCATTCTTTTATTGTCAACGAGGATGATTCCATCATGCTGAAATTCCCTGGGCACATCTATCCGCTGTAATTTGGCAATAAGGTCGATATCATCTGACTCTACATTATTAAGCCAAAATAGCACCCCCCGGTCAAAAGTGGATTCAATATTGTTATGCTTGTTAAGCGTACTGTTCCTCAATACTGATTTTTTGAAGGATTCGATGGCCATGGCCAGGTCGTTGTAATAATCTTTAAATTGCTTAATTGGGTCATTTCTATATTTTTCTCGGCTGAATTTGGAGGATATTAGAACATTCTCCAGTGTATGGGAAATCATTGGGCTCTTATAATGAAAATATCCGTCAATTCCGTGGCTATTTTTTCCATGTTTGACGGCGTTCACACTTGGTATATCGAAGTTGCGCTGAATGTCTTTCCAACCAACCAGTTCTAAAAAATCGGTAACAATCTGCTCACCGATATCACCAATACGTTTAGAATATTCGCCCATAGTAAAGGGTTAGATTATGTGGTTTAATCCCTTAAATTAATGAATTATTTTAATTTTTACAATTTTTTCAAAATTTTATAATCAGGGCTTTTGTTTGATTTTCAAAGAATGTAATCAAGTTTTCTCTTCAATACCTTTATAATAAATGAGATCTGCACGCTGAATCCATTCACATTAAGGCTCAACGTTGAAATTTTGAGAGATTATTTCGACCCAAATAACGGTGGCTATTAGAAACAAATAAATTGAGGATCACAAAATTCTACACCTATTGCTTTGTCGCATTGACTTCTGCTTTTTTCTACGAAACCTTAACTTTTTGTGCAAATTCTGTGCAAATAAAAAAGCAGCTATAAATTTTACTTCATAACTGCCTGATTATTAAGTGACCCCGCAGGGACTCGAACCCTGGACCCGCTGATTAAGAGTCAGCTGCTCTACCAACTGAGCTACAGAGTCTCTTTTTTTGAAGGCTGCAAAGGTACGTAATCCTTTGTTCACTACCAACTCATAGTAAAAACAATATATATTTTCACTATATTGTCGCCCCGTTAAACAATATCTTGCTATGAAGAAAGTATTTGCCTGCTTGCTTTTTGTATTGCCCGTAACATTTGTTGTAGCTCAAAACCTGCCGTTGTTGCCTGCATGGCAGGCCAGTATGGACAATCTTTACCCGCAAGACTGGCTGGTAAACCCGGTGGCTGAAAAAGCGGGTGTTTATGCCATGCCCAATGGTAAAGATGTTGTGCTGTACAATGGCCTGGTAAAAAGGGTGTTCCGCATGCAGCCCAACGCTGCCTGTACAGATTATACCAATATGGTTAACGGCCAGCAACTGCTGCGCTCCGTTAAGCCGGAGGTCCGCCTTACCATTAACGGCAAGGCGTACAATATTGGCGGGTTGCACGGCCAGAAGGAAAACGCCTACCTACTGCCGGAATGGGTGGACGGCCTAACCACAAACGACAGCGATTTTGTTTGCACCGCAGTTACTGTTACCGCCATACCACCGCACGTACAATGGCAACCAACCGTTTGGGCGGGCAATACAGCTCAGCCACAGGGCAAAATGCTTAACCTGCAGTTTCACTCAAACCTGCCCGCACTAAAGGGGCTGGACGTTACTGTTCATTACGAATTGTACAATGGCCTGCCGCTTATAATAAAATGGGTATCTGTTCAAAACAACAGCGGCACAGCTTTTACCATAAACCAGTTGGTAAACGAAATATTAGGCCTGGTGGAAGAAGAAAGCGCCGTTGTGGGCACCCCGGCGGAAATGAAAAAACAACACGGCATTTACCTTGAAACAAATTACGCATTTAACAATGCCATGCGGTACGATATAAGCGACCAAACCACCCATTGGGATACTGACAGCACTTACACATCGCAGGTTAATTATAACTATCAAACGCCCTGCCTGCTACAGGTTTACCCCGCCAAAGTAACGGGCGTGCAGCTTGAGCCGGGCGGCACCTATACCTCAGTACGCACCAGCGAACTGCTGATGGACAGCTACGACCGGGAGCGGCGTGGCCTTGCCATACGCCGCATGTACCGCACCATAGCCCCGTGGACCACGGCCAACCCTATTTTTATGCACCTGGTAAGCATAAACGACCAGCAGGTGAAAGATGCGGTTGACCAATGCAAGGCCACTGGTTACGAAGCACTTATTTTAAGTTTTGGCAGCCATTGTAATATGGAGGATACCTCGGCCGCCAACGTTTCCCGCTGGAAAACCCTGGCGGCGTATGCACACAGTAAGGGTATAAAAATTGGCGGCTACTCCCTGTTTAGTTCCCGCAGAATTAGTGATGAAGATGATGTGATTGACCCCATTTCCGGCAAACCAGATGCGGCGGCCTTTTTTGGCAACGCGCCCTGCCTGGGCAGCAAATGGGGGCTGGCATACCTGGCCACACTTAAATATTTTATAAGCACCACCGGGTTCGACATTTTTGAGAACGACGGGCCCTACCCCGGCGATGTGTGCGCCTCAGTAAAGCATCCCGGCCATAAGGGGCTTGACGACTCGCAATGGCAGCAAATGGAATTACAAAAGGGCCTCTACCGCTGGTGCAGTACTCATGGCGTGTACGTAAATGCCCCCGACTGGTATTTTTTAGACGGCACCAATAAAATTGCCCTGGGCTACCGCGAGGTGAATTTCTCCCTCTCGCGCGAGCAACAAATGATTTTAAACCGCCAAAACATTTACGACGGCCTTTGGGAAAAAACGCCCAGCATGAGCTGGGGTTTTGTACCGCTTACCAAATACCAGGGTGGCGGACTAGAAGCGGTGCTGGAGCCTTTAAGCCAGCACCTTAAAGATTACGACCAACTGATGGTGCAATACTATGGCGCTGGTGTGCAGGCCTGCTACCGTGGCCCCAGGCTGTACGATGCTGATACCACCCGCAAAACAGTAACGCGTGTTGTTGAGTGGTATAAAAAATACAGGGATATACTCAATGCCGATATTATACACCTGCGCCGGGCCGATGGCCGCGATTGGGATGGTATTATGCATGTTGCCCCCGGCCAAAAAACCAAAGGGCTAATTATGCTGTTTAACCCGCTTAAAAAAGCCATCAGCAAAAGCATACAGGTGCCTTTGTATTACACGGGCATCAAAACCGTTGCCCGCATTAAGGAGAAAGAAGGGGCGCTTAAAAACTATACACCCGATGCACAAAAAAACATCACCCTGCAGTTTACCATTGCTCCTGAAAGTTACACATGGTTTACAGTAGAATAGGTACTAATGGGAGCTTGGGGATGAAAGATTTAATGCGGGTGTTTACGCTGATATTGAAAGGACGCACCAAAGCTGATTTAACATTTGCGTTGCTACGTGTAAAAAGCTTAACCAAACAGGCATGCAACGCAATTTGTACGCTTAACCATTGGCGGGCTAACGCCTTCCGCTTTTTACAACTTCGGCCATTCTCTTATATTTGCAGGCTATGAGTGAAAAACCTGTTTTACATACAGTGCTGTCGCCTAAGTTGTTAAGCCTGTATGATGTACATGAAAGTGTGGTAGTGATTATAGATGTATTTCGTGCCACCAGTACCATTGCAACAGCATTGTACAATGGTGCCAACAAAATAATACCGGTTGCCAGCGTGGAAGATTGCATATCCATTGGCAAAAACCTGGGCGCTATAACAGCCGGTGAGCGCGATGGAAAAATTATACCAGGTTTACAATACGGCAACTCCCCTGCGGAATACCCGCGCACTTTTATTGAAGGCAAAACACTGGTACTTACCACCACAAACGGCACCAAACTGCTGCACATGGCCCTTAACAACGGGGCAGACGAGGTAATTACGGGCTCGTTCCCCAACCTGGGCGCTGTATGCAAACACCTGGTGCAAAAAGGTAAAAATGTGCTGCTGGGATGCTCCGCCTGGAAGGATAAATTTAACCTGGAGGATACCCTTTTTGCCGGTGCCGTTATAAGCCATATAAAAGAACATTTTACCATACACTGCGACAGCAGCCTTATGGCAGAAGAAATGTACAACCTGCATAAGCACGATATGTACAGCTTTATACGTAAAACCACGCACTGGCACAGGCTGGCGGCGTACGGGCTTGAGAAAGACCTTGAATATTGCGTTACAGAAAATGTGGCGGATGTGCTGCCCCTGTACAAAGGTGGCGCATTAATTGCGGGTTAATAAAAGCTGCGGCTAACGCACACTATAAAAATACCGGTATGCCAAAAACAAATCAATGGGCGGAGGAGAACAACACCCTGCACAACACCTTTGAGTTCAGCAATTTTTCTGAGGCATTTGCCTTTATGACACGCGTGGCATTGGAAGCGGAAAAAATGGATCATCACCCGCTGTGGACCAACGTTTATAACAAGGTGGATATTTGGCTGAGCACCCATGATGCTGGCGATATTGTTACTGAAAAAGACAGGGCCCTCGCCAAAAAAATTGACGGTTTGCTGTAATATTTTATACAAAACAAAAGCTGCAATTACAGGCACCATGTTTATTTACCGTAATTGCAGCTTTTTTTTGCTTTTCGCCTTTTTTATAGTTAAGGCATATCCTCATCCCCAATAGGTGAACCCGGAGGCTGTGGTAAATGAAGGGTAGGCTTGGCCTTTTCAGGGGCTTTTATCCTGTCTAAAGTCAGCAGCAGGTAGCCTTTATAAGTATCATCTTTTGTTGTTTTAAGTTGCGATTCAGCAAACGTCTTCACATCATCTACCGCTTTAAGCATCGCCGCTTTAGTAGCAAACGATGCGTTGTTGTTAACCGATGCTGCCAGCAGGTAAGTAAGCAGCAACTGCTCATTCTGCTGTAATATCAGTCCTTCCAGCCCGGTAAGCCTGGGGGCTTTCCATGTTCTGTTCATTAATACAGCCACCATTTCATCAACGCCTAAGCCGTTACTATAAGCTTTATACTCAACCATCCTGTTAAGGCGCTCTACATTAAACAGAAAAGACAGCGGTAGGTCTGCGGCTGTTTCGGCGGCGGCCAGTGGGTCAAACGCCAGCCCAACGCGGCGGTTAAACAACTCGCGGGTGTAATCGTATTCAGCGGGGCGCGGGGGTATCAGTTTAATAATGCTTTCGGGCAGGGCAAGTGCCTTAGGCTCCATACAATCGGCAACTGCATTAAGGGCTGTAAGCTGTGCTTCTTTACTTAGCGTACGTGTAACCATTTGCCCATCACCACGCAGGGCATAACTGTAATACATGCCGCCTACCTCTTTGGTTACAGCTTCTGCCTGGTAACGGTGAAACAGGTACACAGGCACCAAAACATCTTCCAGCATAGCCATTGGCGTACCCATGCGTATATTGTTTTCACCAAACTGGGCCAAAGCTTTCGCCCGTATCTTCATCATCTCTTTTAACTCAGTAACAGGGTCTTTACCATTGTCCCACAAATGGGCATTGGGGTGCAAGCCTGCCGGGTCGCGCGCATCCCTGTCGGATATAAAGGTTAACCCCTTTGCAGCAGCATCAGTTAATATTTTATTCAATGCCGCAGCCTCGTCAGTACTAGGTGTAAAATCCTGGTAGCCATACGCTATGGTAACCTTATCCCAGGCGCCAATTTCGTTGGTATAAGCATCATCTATGTCTATCTGGCCATTGCTGTTAAGCTTTACCTGCGGGTGGGGGTAATCCATTACGCTGGCTTTGTTTTGGGCGCTGGCAATATAGTTATGCATCAGGCCAAGGGTATGGCCCACTTCGTGGGCGGCAAGCTGCCTTAACCTTTGCAGGGCCATTTTAAGCATCTTATTATCCACTGGTGCCGCGCCATTTTCAAAAGGAGCCAATAAGCCTGTGGCAATCAGGTAATCCTGCCGCACCCTTAACGAGCCGAGTGTTACATTGCCTTTTATAATCTCACCGGTACGTGGGTCGGTTACAGCAGAACCAAACGAC
This sequence comes from uncultured Parafilimonas sp., assembly GCA_964598675.1. Taxonomy (GTDB): domain Bacteria; phylum Bacteroidota; class Bacteroidia; order Chitinophagales; family Chitinophagaceae; genus JABDFW01. The sequence goes on along the minus strand of CAZRDD010000007.1, from coordinate 15,424 downwards.
CATCCTCTGGTGCTGCGGTGTACCCAATTAATCATATTGTACCTGATATCCATAGGGTCTGCTGTATCGGGCAGCACTTTTACCTGGAAGGCATCTTTATACCCCGCTGCTTCAAAAGCCTGGTTCCACCAGCGGGCACCATCCAGCAGTGCACCACGTATTGGTTCGGGGGTGCCATTGTCCAGGTAATAAATTATGGGTTTCACGGCCTCGCTAACCGCTGCGGTAGGGTCTTTCTTTTGCAGGCGGTGGCGGGCGATAAAGTATTTTTGAATAGGTTCGGTAACGGGCGTTGCATAATCAAAATAGGTGTTGGTATAAAAACCTGAGCGTGCATCAAATACACGGGGGGTATAATTATTATCAGGCAGTTGCACAAATGAGTGGTGTACCCGCAGCGTTACCGCATTGGCAGATGGGGCAACCGATGATACATAATTGCCCGGCTGGCCGCTGGTAACAAAAGTTACGGTGGCTTCTATCTCCGTATTCAGCGGAAAATTTTTGGTGCGTGGCAGGTATATGGCGCTTCGTGCAGCATCAAAGCTATAGCTGCCCTGGCCCGTGCCGCTAAGGCGGTTAACCACACCAACAGCATCCCTCAATATAAAATTTGTAGCATCTACCAATACCGCCCCATCCGTTTCGGCCTCTACGGTAAAACCCCACAATGCAGACTGCGCAAAGCTTTGTTCAACGGCCCTTTTTTCTGCCGCATCGTTTGTGACAGCCCTGTACGCGTAGTTGGGCTGTATCATTAATACTTTATTGCCAACCCGGCTAAACTTAACAATGGTGGTGTTGCCCAGCACACCCCTGTCTAACCCAACATCGTTTGAACCAAGCCCGGCGGGCAAGGATGTTTGATAGAGCACTTCTGTGTCAAGCCGGTTTATCTCCAGGTATATTTTTCCGTTGGCCTCATCCCAATAAAAATTGAAAAAACCTTGATAGGTTTTCATGCCTTTTGTTTTATCGGCAATGGTTGCTTTTTGCGATTGAGCAAAAAAAGGAACGAGCAGAAGCAGGAGAAGCCAGCGTTGCATAAGTATAGTTTTAGTCTGTAATAATGAATACGTACGAATATACGAAGCCCTGTACTACAGCATTCGCAAAAAATGTTGTTTGAGGCAACGAATTTAAACGACACCCGTATGTATAATTAAGAAAGCGTTTTTTACAATTGTAAGTATGCTGACAACTACCCCGGTTGATAAATATTGATTCTTGATTTTAAAGGAAATTGCTACCCCTTTAACACAAAAACTATTTACTGGCTTTTTTTTGAACAGTACGGATGTTTACTGTGCCTGTAGTGCTGCATGATGCGCAAAACAATTGCATGCGGTGTTATATGGCTGGTGATGGCTTACGGGAACGTTGCACCTATGAAATACCGGGGCCTTTTGTGATTACGTGCGAAAGGCTGGCCCCGGTAATTTTTTGTTTTCTCAATACGGGGCGAGAACAGCTGTTACAAGTAAAAAAGCCACTGTTTTTACACAGCGGCCTTTACATTTGGCGGAGAATATATATTTAGAGGCAATATTACAGGTTGGTTGTTTTTAACTCTTTAGGATATTTAACATCAACTGTTTTGGTTTCTGTACCACGCAGGTAGGTAACTTTAAACACATCGCCTTCTTTACCATCTTTCACAATGTTTTTAAGGTCGTCTACGGCTGTAATATCTTTATCGTTAACTTTTGTAATAATATCATCTTCTTTAAGGCCAGCTTTATCTGCAGGGGTTTCATCTTCTACATCAAGCACTTTAACACCTTTTCCGTCTTCGGTATCCTGCACCTGTACACCCATGCGCGGCTTGCCACGGTAAAAGGAATAGCTGCGTGCATCCGGCGCCAGTTTAAGGTTAAAATTATTGCCGCTGTTTAAGCCGTAAATACGCAACTCTTTGTTTTTTTGCAGGGTGGCCGCGGTAGTGTTCTCTTTACCATCTCTTTTATAAGTTATGGTAACCTTATCTTCAGGTTTATATTTTCCAACAGCTTTGTACAGGTCGTCCCCATCTTCAATTTTATCATCATTCAATTTGGTAATAACATCACCTTGTTTTAAACCTGCTTTAGCGGCAGCACTCTCATCAGTAAGGTCGGTAATTTTTGCGCCGTCATCTGTTTTCTCTGTCATTACACCCAGCAATGCCTTGTTACTTTTTATATCCTTACCAAAGCCGTTTTTAAACATATCCCAGTCGCCACCAGCCATTGCTGGCCCGTTGAATGTAAATACCTGGGCACCGCCACCACGTGAACCGTCTTTGTACACTTCTATATTACTGTTTTTGTACTCATCAACAGGTTTACCATTTACTGTAATTTTATCACCATCAACAACAATGGTTAGCTTTTCGTTGCTTTTGCCTTTTTTGTGAATTACAATACTTTCATTTTTGTCTGCGCTGCCAATCAAAGTTTGAGACCCACTGGTTTGTGCATAGGCATTTACTGACAAGCCCGCTAAAAGCAATAGAGCCGAGGGTTTTAAAAAGTTATACATTTTGTTGAATTTTATTTGTTCTACGAATAATTTAGTAGATCAAAAGTAGTGGAATTTTTGATATACGAAAAGTTTCGGAAATGTTAAAGTGAGAAAAAATTTACAGGGTTTATACGGCAGCCCTGCCTGATAAACCCACAGATAAGCTGCGTACCCACTAAGCTTTACATATAAACGGCTGTTATCTTCTTTGTGTCCACCAAACAATACCGCCTACCAGGGCTGTAATGGCAATAAGAACGTAGAGAATACCGCCCGAAGATGTTTTAACAGTAGATTTTTCAGCACCAATACCATAACTCAACTCAAAGCCGTCTCCATCTTCGGCCTTTTTAACCATGGCAATATATTCGTCGGCCTCACCTGGCTGCACACAATCTTTTAGCGCCTCGTAATTGTACACAAGCCTTACCTGGCGATATAAGTAGGACGATTTCATGTTAAAAGTAAAGGCAGGGCAGGATGCATTTACTTCCGAGGTATCAATATCCCAATCTTCTGGCAGGTTAATTAAAACCTCCTCGTGGTATTTGGCAGGGTAGCCTATTTTATAAGGCATGCTGCGTATTTTGTCATCAGGCTTTTCCATATTACTCCCAATTACAAAAGGGGAATACTCGCTTTTTTTTATGCCTTTTTCGTTAAGCCAAATGTCTTTTATAGTAAAAAAAGCCTGGCGTGTAAATATACCTGTACTGTCATTGTCGTAGTAAGTAATACTGTCTCCACTAATTTTTTCAAAATAATAAGCATAAAACTTTTGAAGGCCTTGCAGAATAGAATAATTACTGTTGTTTTTAAAAGCATCGCGTTCAGCATCTGCATAGCTGCCAGTGTATTTGGTTGTTACACTCAGTGTTGCATTACCCGCCATATCTTTTATGTTAATTACCTCCTTAACATCAACCATAGCGTTTTTTTCGGATGGTATGGCAGCCAGGGCTGTGGTGGTATCTGTAATAACCAGCCCGGCCTGGTAGTCGGGGTACGAAATATTGTTAAGGGTACCCCGTTGCCACGATATTGTAGGGTCGAACCAATGCAGCGTGCCATTTATTTTTGCCCTTACGGTTGCATGGTTAAAGTTTTGAACAGCAGGCAAATAACTGAAAAGGGCCCGCTTATCTTCCGTGTTAATCAATACAGGCTTTGCCTCCATGCCCATTGCCTGCAGCATGGTACACAACAGGTAGGTTTTTTCTTTACAATCGCCAAAGCGTTGCGTAAATATCTTGCCTGGCTCAACTGGTTTATGGCTGTGTATGCCCATTTCAATACCCATGTAACGAATATCATCCTGCACAAAGCGTAGGGCAGCAAGCGCTTTGCCTTCGTCAGTTGCATTGGCGGCCTGTATCTCCTTTATTTTTTGCTGCAGCCCTTGTGGCAAGGCCGGGTTTTTAGGAAAAAGTGTTGCAGCCCAGTCGCTTACCTCCTTCCAGTTGTTGTACTCGCTAATACGTATTTCGGGGTATGGGTTATACCAGCCCTGCAAATGGTCCTGGGTGTGTACCGGTTGCAACAGGCTTTTGCGCCACACATACAACGTTTGCCCGGCCAAAGTTTGTACGGCTGGCTTAACAGTATCGTTATAGGCTTTTACATTAATGGTACGGCCCGCTGGCACAGATATTGAAAAATAAAGATTATACAACGGGCTTGAATAAGCTGTAGTAATTACGGTGCTATACTTATTTTCAAAAACAGGGTTAAAGCCTTTAAGGGTATAGCTGTAGTCAATTACATCGCCTTTGCGCACATCATCAAGTACCAGCAATGCATTTACAGTGCCGTTGTAAATAAAATCCTGCAGGTCGGCTTCCTGGTGAACGGTTTTGATTTTGGAGAGGTCGAGCTTATTAATTACCTGCCCGTTACGGATGATGTTAATAGTATGAAAGATAAGTTGCTGATAAGTGGGGTCGAAACCTATTGATATCTGCGATTTATTCTGCACCCCGGCTTCGGAGATGATGCGCTGTGCAAAACGGTAATATACAGCCTGCTCCGCCAAATAAACCTGTTTTTCGTAATCCATATCAACATAGCCATCCTCAGCCTCTTTATCGAGGCTGGTATTAAAATAGTCTGGCTTTGATAAGTTTACCCAACGGGGTTCTTTTGCGGCTGATGGCTTTTGTGCCTGGGCTAAAATACTTAGGGTTAATAATACTGCAAGCAGTACAAATGCTTTTTTCATGCAACTGGTTTCCGGTGCTGCCCAAATTATCATTTTTTTTGCAACAACACGCACTCAACCCTAATTTTTAGCCAATTTATTAACCTATACCAAAAGAATGAAGTAAACCTGGCAGGCATTTGGCTGTTACAAACCCTCCTTCTACGGAGCCAACCTGCTTATTGCCCAGCCCAGGTTTGTGCGGGTATATAAAATACGGTCGTGCAGGCGGCTGCTGCGCCCCTGCCAAAACTCAATGGTTTGTGGTATAACACGGTACCCGCCCCAGTGCAGCGGGCGCGGCACTTCGTTGGTAAACGCTTCGGTAAATTTTTTTACATTTTCTTCCAGCACATCGCGGCTTGCTATTGTGCTGCTTTGCGGGCTTGCCCAGGCCCCAATACGGCTGCCAACCGGGCGGGAGTGAAAGTATTCATCGCTCTCCTTATCACTTACCTTTTCAATAACGCCTTCAATCCTTACCTGCCTTTCTAATTCCTTCCAAAAAAACAACAATGCAGCCTGGGGATTTTCTTCAACCTCTGCGCCTTTATGGCTGCTATAATTGGTAAAAAAAACAAAGCCGTTCTCGTCATAATCTTTCAATAACACAATTCTTGCATGGGGTTTGCCATCTTTGGCGGCGGTAGCCAGCGTCATGGCATTCACCTCGTCAATTTCACTTTTAACGGCTTCCTGCCACCAGCGGGCAAACTGGTCAATGGCATCCTGTGCAATATCATCTTCTGTAAGCGCTTCTAAAATGTAATCTTTGCGTATTGTTGCTATTTCTTTTTTCATACTCACTGTAATACCCAACGGTAATTTTTATTTAGTCATTAAACTGGTTGCAAAGTAACAGTAACAATGTAAAATAGATATTGATTAAACTCATTTTGAATTTATACTTTTTTGTAATAAAAAAGCGGCCCGTAAAAGCCGCTTTCTATCATTTACAAAACCAATACTTTAAATTTTCGGTATCAGTGGTTTTAAATATTTGGCATCTGCCTCTGCACTAAGCATTGGCGTGCTGTTGTCAAAACGTTCCTGCTCCACAATAAACTGCCTAACACCCCTGTACTTTGCTTTGTGCAATAAGGGTAACCAGTCAATCTGGCCTTCGCCCAGGTTGCAGGATGCATCACCATCCTCTGGTGCAGCATCTTTTTTTCTGTCTTTAATATGCACCAGCCTGAAACGTTTATCGTACTTCTCAAAATAATGTACCGGGTCAACGCCTGCGGTTATGGCCCAATAAAGGTCTAATTCAAACACCACCAGGTCGGGGTCGGTATTATCCAGCAGCACATCCATTGGTACCTGCCCATCAACCGGCTTAAAGGTGTAGTCGTGGTTATGGTAGCCAAACGTTACACCGTTTCTCTTACAAATTTTCCCCAGTTTATTAAACTCGTCCGCAATACGCTTAAAGTCGTCAATTGATTTTTGAGGGCCTTTGTAAGGGCAAATTAAATATTTCATGCCGATGGATGTAGCCTCCACAGCCTTACCCTCAAAAAAACCGGTAGAAATATCGCAGTGGCTCGATACCATTTTTATACCCAGTTCTTTGGTATAGGCTTCAAACTGGGCTGGGGTCATGCCCCAATAAATGCCTTTATCGCCTTCAAAACCTTCTACTTCGGTATAACCGTAGGAAGCAATTTGTTTAAGCGTTCCACGGGGGTCTTTCTCCATTTCTTCCCTCACGGTCCACAATTGCAGACCGAAGTTTTTAATAGTAATACCCGGGTGCGCTGCGGCAAGTGGGTTTTTTAACAGTAATGAACCTGCTGCGGCTACGCCCGCAGTTTGTAAAAACTTACGCCTGTTGTACATAAAAAACGGATTAATGTTGTGTTATTTTAATAGGGTGTACTGATGGTTGTTTATGCCTTCAGCAATTTTCGGCCCGTAAAATAACACAAACTTTTAGTAACCGGCAATTTGGTTAATGATTTCAAAAAACGAAACTAACAATTGCCGCATATATTATCTTTGTGTTATGGCAGATTTATTAGAACTGGCCTTTGCATGTTTTGTTATATACCTTTTATATAAATTGGTATTTGGCCTTATTGTGCCGGTATCAAAGGCCGCATCGCAGGTAAAAAGCAAAATGAACGAGTTTAGCCAAATGCAGCAACAGCAAATGCGCCAGCAGCAGGCAGCTCCGCCACCTGCGCCAAAGCCAGTACCCAAAAAATCATCTAAAGAAGATGATTATATTGATTTTGAAGAAGTTAAGTAACAAATACCACGGTTAAAACACTAATTCGGTAAGGCTTTTAGGCGGGGGGAGATAGATGCCCTGTAAGCCTGCCTCAATAGCACCCTGAACATTTTTTGCTGAATCATCAATAAAAACAGTCTCTTCCGCCACCAGGCTTTGCTCATCAATAATTGCTTTGAATGATTCTGGATAGGGCTTTCTAATACCCAGTTTGTGGCTGTAATACGCTTTTATAAAGTGCGCATCAAAATTTTGCTGCCCTGTTTGCTGCTGGTATTTTTCAATAAAAGCATCCTCGTGTATTTGGTTGGTGTTTGAGAACAGAAAAATGTTGTAGCGTTTCTTTACCGGTTGCAGCCAATCCAGCGCTTCCACAAAAAAATCGCCCAGCATCGCGTTCCAGGCAGTTTGTATTTGTTGATTACTTAGTGCCAAGCCCGATGCCATGCGAAACTGCTCGTAAAACTCCGCAGGGGTTATTTTGCCGGTTTCCAGCAGCTCGAACAACGGGGCGGCAACATTGTGTGCAAACAGGTTGTTGAAGTTAGCAACACCAAGGTCAACAAATGCCTGCTCCGTTTTTTGATAGTCTACTGCAAGAAAAATGCCGCCCAGGTCAAAGATGATATTTTTAATATTCTGCATTGCACAAAACTAAAAAAGGGATTGGCTGAACCGCCATTTTTAAAAATTTGTTTGCGATTTAATATTTATTTGCCTGCATTTGACTTGCAGGCAAATAAAGCCATGTTACAATGGCTTCGATTCATAATCCACCAGTTCTGTGCTATCCTCCGGCAAATGGTCGTAATTACCTTCCAGCGCATACAGCCCAAAAAGAATAAACCCGATGGCAATAGGGAAGAACACCACAATAAATACCCCCCATTGAATTTTGGTATCAATGCCTGGTTTTTTGGCAATTTCCTCCCCCGCAGTTTGTAAAAGGTAATGTATGGCAAGGGGGCCTAACACTATCCACAGCAGCCCGGCGTATCTTTTTAACTTGTTCATGGTTTATTTATTTCAAAATATTTATAAATGTTGTTTTAGCGGTCAACGGCAGGGTCTACCCTGTTACTTACATATATTGCACCAATTACCAGGCACAATGTGGCAATAATAATAGGGTACATCAAACCCACAATTTTGTTATCGGTGTAAATAGTGGTTAATAATGTAGCAATAAACGGGGTTAAGCCGCCAAACACCCCATTGCCTATGTGGTAAGGCAGCGACATAGAGGTGTACCGTATTTTGGTAGGGAACAGCTCCACCAAAAATGCGGCAATAGGGCCATAAACCATTGTTACATATAAGATAAGGATAAACACAATGCCTGCCATCTTCCAGTAATCAGCTGAAGCAAGTGTTTTTGAAACTGTAACCAAGGGCTTTATTGTTGTTTTGCCGGGTGTGGCATAAGCGGTATCGGTTTTTGTTTGTACCATACTCATGCCATCGGCATAAAATGTTTTGGTAACTGTTTTCCGTAACGAGTCTGCCGTGTTGGCAATGGGCAACAGGGTTGTTTTAACTTCTTTTTTCTCTGTCAGTTCCGTTTTTGTAGCAATATCCGCCGTGCTGTACAGGGTTGAAAATAAAAAATTGTATGAAATAACGGCCAGGAACATGCCCGCAAGCATAATCCATTTACGGCCAATTTTATCGCTTAGCGAGGCAAACACTACAAAGAAAGGAGTGGCAAATAAAATGCCCCATATAAGTATGGTGCGCGACTGGTCGAACTCAACCTTGCAAACGTTTTCAATAAACGATTGCGCATAAAACTGGCCGGTATACCAAACCACGCCCTGACCCATAGTGGCCCCAAACAACGCCAGCAATACCATTTTTAAATTGGCTTTGTGGCCAAAGCTCTCTTTAAGGGGATTGACGGAGGTTTTGCCCTCGCTTTTAAGCTTGCTGTACAGCGGCGACTCATTCATTTTAAGCCTTATGTACACCGAAACTATTACCAGCAGTATGGATATTAAAAAAGGTATGCGCCAACCCCAATCGTTAAACTTGGCTACCGATTTTGCGGGGTCTGCATCCAGCAAATGGCGCGTTACCAGTATTACCCCAAGCGATATAAAGAGGCCCAGTGTGGCTGTGGTTTGTATCCACGAGGTAAAGTAACCCCTCCTGTGCGCCGGGGAGTGTTCTGCTACATAGGTTGCCGCCCCGCCATATTCCCCGCCCAGGGCCAGCCCTTGAATTAACCGGAGTATCAAAACCAGAATGGGGGCTAAAAAACCAATTTTTTCGTAATTGGGTATGCAGCCAATGGCAAACGTTGAACCGCCCATTAACACCAACGTAAGCAAAAACGTGTATTTACGGCCCACCATATCGCCCAGGCGGCCAAATACCAGGGCCCCAAAGGGCCTTACAATAAAACCTGCGGCAAAAGTGGCCAATGTGGAAAGCAGCGCTGCCGTAGGATTGGTTTTAGGGAAAAATTGATTGGCAATTACTACCGCAAGGCTTCCGAAAATGTAAAAATCGTACCATTCTATAAGGGTGCCTAACGAGGAAGCACCAATAACCTTCCAGATACCTTTGGTTTCGTTGTTATTATTCATGTGGCAAGTTTGTTTTGGTAAAACTAAATTAAGGGATTCGCATGAATAAGCTGTGCTGCTGATTGTATTCACAAATTATTTAATGTATTTGTGAGCTTTTACAGAGAAATGTAACAATAAAAAGGGCAGCCTCTTTGCCGGGGCAAGTAAATAATTGCTCTCTATATACCGAAGCAACCCGGTAAACCATAAAATTTGAGTGTAAACATTTAAATTTTTTTGGGAGAATAATGTGTTTTCAATACTTTTGCGCCCTTGAATTGAAAAGGCAGGCAAAACATTTTCAATTCGGGCCTATAGCTCAGTTGGTTAGAGCACCTGACTCATAATCAGGGGGTCCTTGGTTCAAACCCGAGTGGGCCCACTTAAAATCAAGCAGTTACGATGTAAAAGTTGTAACTGCTTTTTTATTGCTACTTGATTTTTTGCCTTCAAAAAATATTTCGAAACCTTACAGGCCAACCGAAAACGAGGTTTTTACGGCTCAAAAAGTTCACCTTTTATAAGTGTAACCAAAGCAACGTTTGCAAACTTTATAGTAAGCCTGATTAAAACACTACAAGTATGTAGTATAAAATACATTTTCCGCGCCGGGAGGAGCACAGAAATAGGCCCGCTTACGGTATACAAGCTGTGAAAAACCGCCTTTATGAAGACAGGTTGCCAATAGCCGCTTTACAACTTGTTTAAAAACACTTCTATTAAAAGGCGGATAATATACCTGGTTTATTCCGGTTTGTGCGTTGGTATGGTATAATAAAAAGCGGTGCCCTGCCCAGGTTTGCTTTCAAACCAAATGCTGCCCCCGTTTATTTCTATAAGGTCTTTACATAATAAAAGCCCAAGGCCGCTGCCTTTTTCCTTGGCAGTGCCAAAGGTTGTGTAAGAACAATTTTTGTTAAATATTTTCGCCTGGTCTTCAATGGGTATGCCTTTTCCGGTGTCTTTAACGCAAACAACTACTTCTTCCCCCTTTTTTTGGGTTGATAAGTTGATTGTGTCTCCCGCTTTGCAAAATTTTACGGCATTCTGTAAAAGGTTTCGGGTAACTATGTCTATCATGGCATTATCGCAGTAAACAGTAAGGGGGGCCGCAATACTGTTATAACTCAGAGTAACTTTTTTCTCAGCCGCCCTTGGGGAAATAAGTGCAATGTTTTGTTCCAATACCTTTGTAATATCAAAATTGTCTGCTTTAACATGTACCCCATCCATCTGGCTTTTGGCCCAGTACAGCAGGTTATCTAACAGCACGCCAGTTACAGAAAGGTTTTCGCAAGCCCTTGCTATAAAATATTCGCTTTCCTCTGCGGTTAATTTTTTTGATTTAATCATATCCATCACATTACGTACAGAATGGATGGGCCCGCTTAAATCATGCCCTATAATGGAAAACAGCTTGTTTCTCACCTGTACCAGCTCTTCCAGGTGGTCATTTTTATCCTGCAATTGCTCACTTAGCTTTCTTTTTTGGATATAATTCCTAAAAAAGATAATTGCCAGTAAAAATAAAAATACAGAGCCAGCTATAACAATATTGCGCCTTTGCCTTATTTCTCTTATTTCTTTTTGCTGGATAATTTTATCCTTATTTAGCAGGTTTATCTGTTGTTGTTTTTGCTGCAGATCGTAGGCCGATTGTATATTGCCGATGGCTTTTTCTTTTTCGGCATTGTCAATACTATCTTTAATGGTTGTTTCAAGGTTTCTGTAATACAGTGCTTTTTTGTAATCATTTAATTTTAACCAGTTAAGGTATAAAACACTGTAAGCTTCTCTTTCAAGTTCTACTATGCCTGTAACCTTGCCTTTTTCAAGGCAATTTTGAGCGTATAGTATTGATGAATCGTAGTTGCCCGCATAATAACTGGTAAGTGCAAGGCCGTTATAGCAATAGGCAATATCTTCTATATCATTAATTTTTTTGGCAATGGCTAATGCGGGGTACAAAAAGGATATTGCAATGTTATATTGCTTTTTAGTTATGTGGTTCTCTGCAATATTATACATGGCAACTGCCATCCAAACTGAATCTGGCACCCTCTTCGCTATTGCCAGGGCTTTAGTGTTGTATAATATTGCCGAATCTGACTGCCCTTGTTTTTTAAATACCTCGCCAATATTCACCAATAAAGGATAAGTGCCTGCTGCAATGGAATCAGAAAGTTTTAAGGCGATTGTGTATGACTGCTGAAAATAAAACAGGGCTTTGTTTAAATCGTTTAACGATTCATATACTGAACCAATGTTATTATAAATATTGCCATTAAGGCCTTCGTCTCCCATTTTTTCGCTTATGCGCAAGCTTTTAAACTGGCAATCCAGTGCTTCGGGCCATTTTCCCTTATACCCCAATGCAATACCCTTTAAGCCGTACGCAAGTGCTATGCCCTTATCGTAGTGAATCTTTTGGGCCAGCGTTAGCGATTTTTCAGCCATAAAAAGGCTGCTGTCGGCATTTATATTCCAATAAAACCTGGAAAGTGCATAATAAATATGTACCCTTTCCGAATCGCTTTTGGCAACATTTAGTTTTTGGTAATAAATCTCAAGTTTTTTAACCTGTGCATTACAAACCAGAGTGCTTGAAAAAACAACAAATGCTATAACACACAAAATGTAATGGATAAAATATTGGATTTCAGACTTTGGGATGCCTTTAATAATTAATTTTCTCATTTGGGGCATTTGTTGAATGCTTTAAAAAGGATCGCTTCAAAAATAAAATTTGTTGGTTTCGTAATGTTGTACAAGATACAGCATCTTTAATAGTTACAATCCAACGGTACAAAAAACTCAGCAACTCTAAGCTGTTTACTTCAAAATTCGATAGGGTTCTATTCAGGCATAGAACTTTTGATATTATACTATCGAACTATTTCTATAAGCGCAAAAAAACTCCGGCGCTACTTTTATGCCGTTGAACAAAGTGGGAGTAATATTTATTTTTTAGCAGAACCAGGTATGTAAAAGGGTTGGCCCTTATAGTTACCGCCAAAGGAAATTGAATTTTTTTTGAGAAGGCGGAGCTTAAAAAATCAGTAAAAATTTAGTCTTGCCGTACAGTATTGATGACCATGCTGTTGCGGCTTTTTTTTAAAAAGAAAAGTAGTAAATACAAGAATATTATTTGAATTAAACCGGCAGGCAGGCACTGTGCCTGTACCAATCACGCCAGTTTTTTTCTCCAGTATCCTATGCTTCAAAACCACAAACGGTATTTGAAAACAATTTAAAATCAACCAGCATTAATCCGTCTCTACACTATGCAAAAAAACAAAATATCCGGCCTTCTGTTGGCTGTGCTGCTATTCGGGTTTATATTGCCGGGGGCTTCCCAAACAGGCTATATTTATGTACACCAAAAAAACATCAACGAGGAGTCTTCGGTAGATTTTAGTTTTGTTTTACAAAACAGCTCAGGGGCAACCGTAAGCAGTTTTAATTTAAACGACCAGGCCACGGCAGACAATATTGCCTCCTCTGGCAACAACTTGTATGTGTACGATATTGGGGTTGGGCACGGAACAGGCGGCAATGGAGAACTTTGGGCTATTGCCGGCAGCTCAACAGTAAATGTTTCCAATTCAGGCAGTATTTCGGGTACTGTTTATCACAGAAGCCCGGCTACATCAACCTGGGCTGCACTCCCTATTACCACCGCAACCGCTATTGATGGTGCTTACAGCGGCCAGTTTGTATATTCAACTTCATCGGGTGTGTTTTTTTATAACAATGGCACGGTTACACAGCTGTACACAGCAGGTACTGCGGTAACTGATGTAACAGCAAATAACGGCAGGATAGCAATGATGGCGGGCGGCACTATTTACCTGTATTCCAACAGTTATACTTCTTCATCCGCGCCGGCAACAGGCGGAAGCTGGACAAGCCTTTTAGCAACTGGAAACAGCTCTGCCAGGCTTGACATGAACATTGGGGCAACACTTATTGCCTACATTATACCCGGCAGTAACACCATGCATACGGTAGATTTCTCAGGCACAGTCACCAGCCTTGGCAACGCGGGCAGTGGTGCAACCACCGCTACAACGGATATAGCATACGATGATAATAACAACATTTATGCAACTGTTTACGATAACTCAAACGGGGGTACTAATGTAGTAGCCTCGTACAACGGATCGGCATGGACAACCGAAATTAATGCAAGAACAATAATGCGGCTTACGGGCGGCGCAGGTAAACAGGTATATGGTGTTGAAAACCTTTCCAGGTCGGGCTTTGCGCAATCAATCTGGTACAGGGCAACAGATAATACGGGCACGGCCTACTGGATTGATGACGAACGCGTAAAAAGCAGCTCATCCCTTAACGGCAACGGCATTATAATTCCGGTTACTGCAGGCACATATACCCTACAGGAAACGTTACCATCCTCCAGCTGGGACCTTGGCCGGTTTAACCTGTACGACCCCGGCAATGCCTCCACCGGCAATGTTTCAGTAAACAGTGCCACCATAACGGTAACAGCAGGCGAAGTAGTGTATGCAGAGTTTGTAAACGAAAAGCTTAACCCCAAGGCTATTACACTTGCCTGCATTGCCCAATACCTGGAAACTTTTGATGCAAGTAACAGCAGCCCTGTATACACGTACACCTATGGCAGCAGCACTTACGGCACTACAGTTGAAGGCAGTGCTTACCACAATTACCTTGGTGTTAACCCGGAGGATGGGTATTATTATCTTGTAAAAAACACCTCCAACTGGTTTAACAACACAGGCCTTACTGACCATACCGGTAACAGCGGGTATTTTTTAATTGTTAACGCATCGTATGCTAAAGATGAGTTTTACAGGCAAAGGGTTACCAACCTGGTGCCCGGCCTCCAGTACACCATCTCTTTTTATGCAGCAAACGTATCTCCCAATTCGCCCATAGTACCTAACATATTATATGGTTTACAGGACCAGAGTGGCAATGTGGTAAACTCAGCCATCTCGGGCAATTTTGCTAAAGATGCAGCCTGGCATTATTACTCTTTTACTTTTATTGCCACCACAAGCACCGCCGACTTGTTTTTACGTAACCAGACGATTGGTGGCAACGGTAATGATATAGCGATAGACGATATTTCGCTAAACCCGGTAATAACGCCTTTGGCAGCCATTACCGTATCGCCTGTAATTGCCCCTAATATTTGTATTGGCACCAATTATACATTTAGTAACTCGCAAAGCGGCGGCATCTGGACATCCAGCAACACTTCTGTTGCAACCATAAATGCCCAAACCGGAAAGGCAAAAGGGTTAATTGCAGGCTCGGCAGAAATAACCTACACTTACACCAATTCAATTGGTTGCACCAGTACCCAAAATACTGCAATAATAGTAAGTACCCCGCCTGCTGTTACCGCATCCGATTTGCTTGGTGGCAGTTCCTGCCTGGCCCAAACAGACAGCCTGTACTCATCAGTAAGTGGTGGCTCAACCCCTTACACTTATTCATGGGTGGCATTGCCTTCAGCTGGTGCAGGCTTAAGTACGGCCAATATTCAAAATACGGCTGCGGTACCAACTTCCGCCGGTAGTTATGTGTATTTAATAACAGTAACAGATGCAGTGGGCTGTTCGGCCACTGGGAATGTAACTATAAATGTTTCGGCCAATACAGCACCAACGGTAGCTGTATCAGGCTCCAATGTGTGCCTTGGCGCAGCCATCAGTAATTTAAAAGCTACGGCCAGCGGCGGGTCGGGTACTTATACCTATACATGGACCGCCAACCCTTCTGCAACATCTGGTATTGGCAGCGGCAATTATACGCTGCAAAGCCCCTCGCCAACGCCTACTGCAGCTGGCGCAATTATTTACAAAGTGGCAGTAAACGATGGTAATTGCAGTGTGCCTGCTTCAACGTCAGTTACAGTTTATGCAG
>CAZRDD010000006.1:10483-28546 GCA_964598675.1 uncultured Parafilimonas sp. | reverse complement strand
TTATGCTTAGTGATGAGTTGAAAAAGAAACGCGAGGACGAACTTTTTAATAAAGAAAAGGAATTGCGCGACTTGCAGAAGAGGCGCTTTGGTTACGAAGGCGACCTTTTTAAACAAAGGCAGGCCCTTGTAAAACCCTTGCAGGATAAGGTTTATAACGCCGTACAAAAAATAGCCGTAGCGCGTGGATACGATTTTATTCTGGATAAAAGTGAAGGAATTACCGTTATATTTGCCGACCCTAAACTGGATAAGAGCGATGATGTGCTGAGGGAAATGGGTGTTAAAATTTAGTGTGTTACCACAAAAAAATAAATAAAACAAAACAAATGAAAAAGGTGTTTTTTACCGTCCTCGCTGTTGCAGGATTATTTTTTGGCAGCGAAAAAGCAAGTGCTCAATTTAAGATAGGGGTTTTTGATATGGATTACATGGTTACTGCAATGCCTGGCTACCGTACGGTTGACAGCCTTTTAAATATATACCAGCAGGATAGCCTGGGTGCTGAGCAACAAATATATTTGAGTGAATACAAACGTTTAGACAGCACCATTAAAGCAGACTCTGCTGCTGGTAAACCCGCTGCTGTTATAGCCTATAACAAACAGCAGTTACAGGAAAAATATATTTACTTAGTTAACTTTCAGCAAATAGCACAGCAAAAAGTAGCCAATAAAAAAGGCGAACTCGCACAAGGCCTTTACAAACAGGTTCAGGCTGCTTACATTAAAATACTGGAAGCAAAAAAATATGTATTGGTGTTAAAACCAGGTGCTTATGAGCTTGGGCCACGCATTGATAACATCTTTATTTCTGTAGCTAAGGAATTAAAACTGCCTGGTTTACCACAGGAATTACTGGTGTTAGGTGTTGACCCAGATGCACCTACGGGCGAAAGCGCTAAACCTACTGGCGGTGCTGCTAAAAAACCATAACATAGCTTAAAATAATTATATTTTTAAATAACCACGCTTAACAAAGCGTGGTTATTTAATTTTGGGCATGCAACAGCAGCAACCTATTGGCGTATTCGATTCTGGCTATGGAGGGTTAACCATTTTAAAGGAGATTGTGGCAAAGCTGCCAGGGTACGATTATATTTATTTGGGCGATAATGCCCGTGCGCCTTACGGCAACCGCAGTTTTGATACGGTGTACCATTACACGCTGCAATGCGTAAAATGGTTTTTTCAGCAGGGTTGCCCGCTGGTAATACTGGCCTGTAATACCGCATCTGCAAAAGCTTTGCGTACCATCCAGCAGCGCGACTTGCCTAACATAGCACCCGACAGGCGTGTATTAGGCGTAATACGCCCTACGTCCGAAATTATTGGCCATTACAGCGCTGGTAAAAGCGTTGGGGTGCTGGCCACCAATGGCACAGTACAGTCACAATCGTACGTTATTGAAATTAATAAGTTTTTCCCAGACGTGCATGTAACGCAGCAGGCCTGCCCCATGTGGGTGCCGTTGGTTGAAAACAATGAGCATACCGGCCACGGTGCCGATTTTTTTGTAAAAAAATATATACATGAATTGCTGCATAAGCGGCCCGATGTAGATACTGTATTACTGGCCTGTACCCATTACCCCCTTATGCGTAAAAAGATTGAAGAGTACATGCCGCTTGATGTTACCATAGTATCGCAGGGCGAAATTGTAGCCAACAGCCTGGCCGATTACCTGCAGCGCCACCCCGAAATGGAGCAGCGTTTAAGCCGCCAGGGCAACCAGCAATTTTACACCACCGACTCCACAGATGATTTTAACCGTCAGGCAGGCGTATTTTTTGGAAAGCAGGTAGAAGCAGCGCATGTGGATTTGTAGTAGTGCATTATAGCAAAATGATTTATTGTCGTACGGATTTTGAAGCGTTGTAATAACCTTTTGTTTTTTTGGTTATGATTAATGCCTGGCAGTAACTCGTCGAGTTATGTATGTTATATATACTATAATGTTGGCTTATTATCGGTAAGCATGAACAGTTTCTAAGAGGTTATAATACTGTTGTTTTTAATAGAAATGAATTATCACCATACTCCTTTAATTTGCTTTTTTTAAAAAACCATCAGCTCATTTTTAGTCATATTTTTCTTGATGATTTTTCCGGTATTATCTATTAAAATGGTAAAAGGAATGGCTTCTATGTTTAATGATTTTACAATGGGAGAGTTAGTTGCTTTTAAGTCGCTAATTTGTAGCCATATGGTTTTGTCTTTTCTTATAGCGATTTTCCAGTTTTCTACAGCGTTGTCTAGCGAATAGCCAATTACCGTAACCTGTTTGTTTTTAAGTAAGGGCATTATTGCCAGTAGTTCTTTATTTTCCGCACGGCATGGTACACACCAGCTTGCCCAAAACGTTATTAGTGTGTATTTATGTTGTTCATAAAAACTGCTGTCTATTTGTACACTTTTGTAAAGCGTGTCCATGCCATATATTGTTGGTGCCGCAGTTTTGCTCTTTAATTGTACATCACTATTTGTTGCAATATGCTTATTGGCCATTAAACGGCCCCAAAAATTTTTACCGTAGAAGCTGTTTTTTATACTATCTGAGAACGAGTTATACGTACTTATATAGTTATCATACGTAAAGTCGGGCGAAGCAGGCAGCATATAAGCCGCTAAATAACTATTGGGCTTGTTTAGGGCAAGTTGTTTATACAGGGTACTTACGCGCGTAATAATATTTTCCCTTTCGCTTTTGTAGTATAACAGGCTGTCCTGGTTTTGGCAATTGTGTATTTTTTCTTCCAATGCTCTTATTGTACTATACAAAGGTTGTTTGGCTTCAATAATATCTTTCCAGCCATTAAAAAAAGCAGATTCAGTTACTATTTTCCCTTCATAGGTTCTTTGCGTTTTGTTAATCTTTATTTCAGTTAAAGTAAAAGCATAATTGCTGCTGTCGATAAGTATTAAATTACCACCTGATTTATATTCTAACGTAGCTATTGATGGTATAGGTACCTGCCCGGCAAATTTAAAAGTGTTGTTTTTTACGATAGCAGTATCTGATCTTTTTTGGTTTATGAAGGACAGGGTTATTATATCTCCATCCTTTATGTTGTTATTATCATTAAAGTCTATGTTGTTATTTATGTAGCCATTAATTGTATAAGACATTTGTGCTTTTGCAGGTAAAATAAGTAAGTATAAAAAGGCAAGGGTGAATAAAAGGTGGGTGAGTTTCATTTTTACAAGGTTTAAAAAAATTTCTTTAATTAAGCATAGCCTTAATGGAAACAGCATTATTAGGTACATTGTAATTATAGCGTGTAAGCGCATCGCACAGTCTTAACAAATCTGGATAGAAGGGGCCTTCTTCAATAGATTTTGTTACAGAATTTTTTGTTGGGTTAACCGGTAGCTGCTTTATATAACGTGCAGCCACTATGGGCAGTTTAGAGTTAAACGTTTGTGCCATGGCCATTTTTTAAGGGTATAAGCAAGGCTTACACCAGGGTTAAATTTAAAGAGATACAAAATTGCTTTTTGCACCTTAAGGTATAATTGTATTAAAACTGGCGTTTTAAAAGCAACTTTACTGAGTAAACTTAATTAAAAATGATTATATGATAAAAGGCGATTAACAATACATTAACTAAATTAACTGCAAGGCTGGCTGCTGCCTACTTTGCAACAAGATTGGGGCCAGTGAAGAGTTTACAAATACCCCCAAAAAATATTCTTAATAATTTGTGCAAAAACTTTTAATTGTATACCTTTGCCGACCTTTCACCGGGAGGCAGTGATGGTGACTGCAACCTGTTGGCTGATAACAATATTTGGGTTAGTAAAATTAGTAAAACATGAAACGTACATTTCAACCACATAACAAGCGCCGTAAATCGGTACATGGTTTCCGTAAGCGTATGGAATCAGCTAACGGCCGCAAAGTTTTGTCGAGCCGCAGGGCGAAAGGCCGTCATAAGCTTACAGTTTCTGACGAAAGAAAGTTAAAATAATATCCTGCCCTTGCGGGACCATTAAAATAGCTGAAGCCTTCCCGTACATTGCGGGAGGGCTTTTTTTCGTTACTGTTATGGCCAAATCTTTTTCATACAACAAGCAGGAGAAACTTAAAGGCAGAAAGCTGGCCGACGGCCTTTTTGCCACCGGAAAGTCGTTTACCAGCTTTCCGGTAAAGGTTTTTTATATGCTGCCCGCTCAGCCGCTTGATAATTGTGTTAAGGCAGGCGTTGGTGCAAGCAGCCGTAATTTTAAACGGGCGGTAGACCGTAACCGCGTAAAGCGGTTACTGCGCGAGGT
Organism: uncultured Parafilimonas sp.; assembly: GCA_964598675.1. Classification (GTDB taxonomy): domain Bacteria; phylum Bacteroidota; class Bacteroidia; order Chitinophagales; family Chitinophagaceae; genus JABDFW01. The sequence goes on along the minus strand of CAZRDD010000006.1, from coordinate 24,273 downwards.
ATACCGCACAGAAAAGTTACCACTGTACCAGTTTTTAGAAGAGCACAACCTGCAGGCCGCCATTTTTATTTTGTATATTGACAAAGTTTTGCCAGACTTTACGATATTGAAAGAAAAGATGCCACACATTATTAAAAGGCTTATAAAGGAACTGCATGCAAAAGCTGCTAAAAATACTTAGCTACCCTTTTATAGCAATTATTAAAGTATACCAGTTTGGTATATCGCCCATGCTTGGGCCTAAATGCCGTTTTACCCCCACCTGCTCGCAATACGCGGTAGAAGCTTTAAAAAAGCATGGGGTAATAAAAGGTACCTGGCTGGCAGCAAAACGCATTAGCAAATGCCACCCCGGTGGCGGCAGCGGGTACGACCCTGTACCCTGAGATTGTTTACTCTTCCATACTAAATTATGCAGTTTTGTTTTATTGTATTGGTGTACATGCGGCGATAACTCTTTCTGTATAGCAAAACCTATGTAATAATAAGCATAATGCTTAAGCACAAATAAGCAAATGCAATTGCTTACAATTCTTTTTTACCCGTAAATAATAGTGAATGTTTGACGTATTGTAAATAACAGCAGCACAGGTATGTGCTTAGGTTAACTGTTTTTTGCTGATGTGGTTTGTTTATGAATATTGAAACTTTAACTCAGCTTGCCGAAATGGTGGATGATGGTTACTCTATAAATTATAAGCAAGTTAGAAAAAACATATTCTGTTATAAGCCCCCCTTCAGGGGATGGGGGCTACGTGCCCTCTAATCCTTGGGCTGGCTTACTTTTAAGTACTCTTGTAATGTTTTTACATACTCCTCAAAGGCTTTTATGCCAACAGTGGTTATGTGGCAGGTAGTGTTGGGGTAATTGTCTTTAAACTCTTTTACCACTTCAATATAACCTGCTTCTTTAAGCTTTTGCACCTGCACACTAAGGTTACCGGCGCTGGCGTTGGTTTTCTCTTTAATAAAAGTAAACTCGGCCTCCTTAACGCTTATAAGCAGGCTCATCACCGCAAGGCGCAACTGTGAGTGTAATATGGGGTCTAATTCTTTAAACATTGCCGGCTTTTGATTTCAGGTATCTCGCTCTCAAAATAAAACCAGGTATAAACCATGCCAGTTGGGCAGCCGCAGCGCTGTACAAAATCTTGTAGGGGGCAGGGGTGTACATATTGGCAATGGCTAATACCCAGCAGGCAATGGCACCAATAATCATAGGCTTAAACCTGCGTGTAAAGCCAGTGGCAAAAGTAGGTATGCCGTATACTATTAAAAAAATGGTGTTGGCCGATGGTACGTTTAAGTTGCTTGTGTAAAACGAAAACATAAACATGGCTATACCAAAACTTATCCAAATGCCGCCCATAGCGCTGTCTTCGTAGCTGGTAACCCTTCTCCGGCGGCTTTCGCGCATGGATATAAACACCTGCACGGCAACTGCTATAAAAGTTAAATACCACACATTGTTTAGCCAATACATTTTTTGTACGTTGGCTATAAAGTTTACCAGGCTGCAAAAGGTAATAATGCTGCCCCACATAATGGCGCTAATGCCTGTATCTTCATAATCGCATTTGGCTTTGCTTATCATTTTAGTAATAAGCTCAAGGCTTTCTCTTTCGGTAAGAGGTGTTTCTGTAGCCATATAAAAACCTGTATTATTTTAAACTGTAAACTTACTGCATAACCAGTGCTTAGCAGGTGGCACAGTAATTTTGTGTTTTGTTTATCATACTTTATTTTGCCTTGCCCGTAACTGGTAACCCGGTATTAACCATGCCACAACCATGGCTACAGATAACAGCAGCATCTGGTAATCAAATGGTATAAACGTTGCTGTTATTGACAGCAACCAACAGTAAATGCCCCCCAGCGTTAGCGGCCTGAAACGAAGGATGATGCCTGAAAGAAACACAGGCATGCCATACAGGGCCAGCATTATGGCAAATATGTTTTGAAAGTAGGTGGTTGCATTGCCCAGCCTGCCTATTAAAAAGCCAATTAATAAACACAGTATTAAAAACGTTATCCAAACGTATGCTATAATATTGGCGGTGTAGGTGCGTACTTTTTGGCGTTGGTGCTTTTTTACAAGGTAATATACCTGGTATATAAGTATAAGCCATGAGGCCGACCAAACAAGGTAATGTTGTTGATAATGATAAAAATGATACAGCACAAACTCAGCAATGCTGCCCACTAAAACAAGCCAACCCCATAAAATGTATAAATGGCCATCCTCCCCAAACTGGTCTTTCGCCTTGTTAATCATGCTTTCAATAAGGTGCAGGCTTTCTTCGGGGGAAAGGTTTTTTTCATTCTTTATCATACTATAAGCTTAAATGCAATGTTAGCCATACCCAAAGTATGGCTAACATTATAATGTTTTGGCAATTACTGGCAAAGGGCAAGCTGTGCTTCTGCTTGCTTTTTACCCCAGCGGGGGCTAAAGCCGTCTGCCTGTTCAGTGCCGTATAAACTTAATGCTTTTTCAAACAAGGGTTTTGCTTTATCCTTACCGCCGCCAAATTGTACAGGTGTACCAAACAGGCTCATGCCGCGCAGGTAATACAGCCTGGGGTTATTGGGGTTTAGCTGCAGGCCTTTATTTAGTGCAGCGGCTGTTTGCTGGCCGTAAGTTTGCCAACGGGTTTGCGGGTCAATCAGCATCTGTTGTGTAGCACTCATGTTACGCAATGCGTACACTTCCGATTTATCGGCATCTGTGCTGGCTAATGCTTCTGCTTTATCGCAAAGCGCATTTATTTTTGGCGAGTTTACATCGGCATCAATCCCTTTTTGCCAGCCAGCGGTAGCCAGCGCAAAGCCAGCATAGTAATATGGTTGCCACTGTGTTTTTTCGGCATCACCAATTCTTACAAAAGCATCGGCAACGGCCTGAAATTGTGCAATTGTTTTTGCGGAATCAAACAGGTCTAAGTTTTTCTTCATGGCACCTGCATAGCGTTCACTTTGAGCAAAAGCACCTGCAATGGCTGAACATAATAGCAGCGATAGAATAATACGTTTCATTTGTTTGTGTTTTATTGTTGTGTTAAGTTGGTATTTGTAATGAGAGAAACGGGCCTCTATTGTTTGTGGATTATTGTTCCCCTTTAAGTTTTTTAAATTCATCTTCGGCAGAAAAAATGGCATTGCCCTGGTAAGCATCAAAGTATTGTACAGCTAAGCCAAAAGCCATACCCAGCATGGGCCATTTGGGCCAGAAGTAACCGAATGGCCCCGTTGAAAAAAACCAAACGCCTACTAAAAATGCATTAATAAAAAAGTATGCGGTGCATGCTTGTTTAAAGGCTGCCCTTTTTTTGGCTATGCGCCAAAGCAGCTCGTCTCTTTTGTCCTGGGTGATGATGTCGTTTTCTTTAATGGCTGATTGCATGGTTTAAATTTTATTGGTGTGAGGTGAATGTTATTTTTTTAGTGCATCTTGTTTAGCCTTCGCTTTTAATTTTTCAAACTCTTTTTCTTCCGAAAAAAGGCCGTTGGTCATGTAGGCATCAACAAATTGAAATATAATGCCAAGCCCCCAGCCCAACATTGCCCAGGCTGGCCAGAAGTAGGAGTACGGGCCTGTAGTAAAAAACCATAACCCTACTAAAAAACTGTTGATTACCAGGTAAATAACGAGACTAATTTTAAAGGTAGCCCGCTTTTTGGCCACTTTCCAAAGGGTGTCATCCTGTACCTTATCAAGCATTTTGGTAATGAGTTTCAGGCTGTCCTGTGGGGTAAGCTCTTCTTCGTTAGGTTGGTTATCCATGTTGGTTAAGTTTTTTAGTGTTAAAGTGCAAACATTTTAAAGGTTGCCGTTTTATAAATTACCTGCATCAATGTTTAGCGGGTAAATACTATAAGCGTTCAAAATTTACAACTCTTTTATCTGTTTTACAGGTTATTGTTAATGGCATCTTCTGTTCTGTCTACCCCCCAGCTTATAAAGCAGCCTATAAAAAAGAATCGTTTGGCAGGTGGCTCTATGGCTTGTTTAACCATACCGTTGTATGAGTAATTATATCCATAAACTGCATTATAACCCAGTACGTTGCTTACGCTGGCAAAAAGTACTACAAACGACTTTGGTTTTGTTTTACCAATGCTTGGTACATACTCGGCACTTATGTTAAGGCTGTTGTATGGTTTTGTTAAGCCCTGGTCGCCTATGTAATATTTGCCACCGTTGTTAAGCATAAAGTTGTAGTAGGGCCTGCCGGTGGCAAATGTGTAAGTGGCATTAAACCCTGCTTTTAATTTTGTGAAAAACCGCTTGGTAACCAGCGATGCAGTATGTGTAGCTGCAAAGCTTGGCTGAAGTCGTCATGTATAGTTAAGATCATCTCTTTTGGTATCAACATAGGAGTAGCTTACCCAGTAGTCGAAGTTTTTTATTGTTTTCTTATCCCTGAAGAAGAGATCAATACCCCTTGCATAACCAGTACCGCTGTTATTATAGGTATTATAGTTATAGCCTATAGGTACAGTTTTTATAAGGTCCTGGTAGGTTTTATAATACGCTTCTATGCGGAAAATGCGTTGGGTGTTCATCTTTTGATAGTTGATGATGTAGTGCGTTGCTTTGGTAAAACCTATATTGGTATTATAAAATAGCTGTGTGTTTTCTGGCTTTTGGTAAAAAATTCCGTATGCTACTGAAACCTGTGCATCCTTGCCGGTTTTATATGCCAGCGATATACGTGGGGCAACATCGTACTTATTAATAACCGATGAGTGTTCAAAACGGGCACCTATTTGTGCGGCCAGGTCGTTGGTTAAAAACACGTTGGCTTCTGCAAAAGCAGCATTGTAGTGGTCTATAAGCTTGCGGGCAGTATCGTTGTACACAAATTTGTTAGCATTGTACCAGTATTCACTGCCAAAACGGATAGAGCTTATGCCCGCCAGCTTTTTTTCAAATACAGCTTTTAGTTGGGTAAGGTCCTGCCTGTTGCCGATAACAAAGTTTTTATAGTTCATCCAAAACTGTGCGGGGTTAAACTGCTGTGGCTGGTTTTGCTGATTTTGCAGTTGCTGGGTAATATCATCTTTATTAGTGCTGAAACTGGTACCCAGGTTCATGCGCCAGCCCCTGCCGAGGTTCTCCCGCCAGCTTAGGTTGTTGTACCAGTTTACATTTTTAAGGGAGAAGGCATCTTTAATATCTGCACTGTCTATATCCGGTCTGCGTAAGCCCAGGTTGCCGTAAGCAAACGTGGTGTAATATTTAATAATGCCGCCATTTTTTGTTTTTATACGAAAATTGGCATCGCCGCTGTGAAATTGGGGCATTTTAAAATAATCTGGTTTTTGTTTTACCAGGTTAAAGTACAGGCCAACATTGGTATAATTATACGTAACACCCCATGAAGATTTTTTGTTTTTAGCCAGTTGCTGCGTGCCAAAACCAACCAGCAAGGGCGCAATGGAAGCATCCACTTCTGAGCGTTCGGGCAGGTCAATAGACTCGAGCAATACCACCGAGGAGAGTGCCTGGCCGTACTGGGCAGAGTAGCCACCGGTGCTAAACACGGTGCCTTTGAACAAAAAGGGAGAGAAGCGGCCACGGCTGGCAATATCCGGCACGCTGGATAGATAAGGGTTGTTTACCAAAGTACCATCAATATACTGTTTGGTTTCGTAACCCGCACCACCACGTACAAACAAGCCTTCCTGCTCGCCAACCTGTTGCGTGCCTGGCAGGGTTTTTAAGGCCGCTGTAATATCGGCGTTCGAGCCTGCTGTGGTGGCCACATCCAACGAGGTTAAAATAGTCCCTTTTTTATTATCGCCTGCTGCAAATGAACCTGCCGTTACGGTAACAGCTCTTAGCTCATCCATCTGTTCCTTTAGCGTAATCTCCAGTGTTATGGGTTCGTTGGCAATGGTAATGGGCTGTTCATAAGGTTTGTAGCCCACGTTTGATACCGTTAATACAAGGTTGCCTTTTTCTGTAGTGCTAAAACTAAAATAGCCGAGGGAATCAGCTGTAGCACCATCGTACGTGTCTTTTAACGTAATGGTGGCACTCGGCAACGGCCTGTTGTGGCTGCCCTTAACCCTGCCTTTAATAACTACCTGGGCGTGTAATAATGATTGTGATATAAATAGTAAGAGTAATAATGTGGTAAATTTTTTCATAACAATGTTTCTTTGCTTGTACAAACGTAGAGTAGTTTATAAAATAAACCAAATTATTTATTAAATAAATAATCACTTATGTGATGAATGGCTAAAATGGTAGGTAAGCTGCTTTAATTTGAAGGTGGGGAGGTGAGTAGCCTTTGTTTTAAAGCTAAAAATAAAAGGGCCACAATTGCAGCCCCTTCTTTTTATAAACAAAGTTTGATAATACTAATAGTCGCCACCAAGGGAAAACCTGTAACCCACCGAGAACCAGGGATGGCCGGGAATTTGAACATCGCCTGAATAGCCTGTACGGGAGTTGTATTCACCTGTAGGAAACCTGTAATTTGCCTCTGCAAATATTGAACCGCTGCCAACATTGTATTCGCCACCAATACCTAAACCAATCATTGTTTGCTTGGTGTTTCCGCCGGTGCCATCAAGAGCGTTGTAGGCTGGTGTAAAGCCAGCAGGTAAGTTTGAAAGTGTAGCGGTTGTATTGCCAAGTACCAGGTTAAGGTTTGCGGCAGCATACAAGCTAAAATCATTCTCGGTACGGTCCATAAAAAAATACCTGGCACCCAATACTAAACCAATTAGGGATGTTTTGCTGGTAAGCGTACCTGTTGCGCTGGTGCCACTGTTGCCATAAACATCGTACGACATGGCACTTTTTGCTGGTAAAAAGTAAGCGCCATTAAAATAATACTCAAAACGGCTTTCATCTGGATTGTAGGAGAAGTCAACTCCGGGACCAAAAGACGAACCATAATTACCAGCACTGGAGGGTAGCTTTAAACTACTGCCCTGGAAGCCTAACCTGAATTGTGCTTTTACCAACGAAGAGGAAACGAAAATGCATAGAACTGTCAATACCGAAACTGTTTTTAGCCTCATGAAACGTATTTTAAGAGTTTAAGATGAGGCGCGAAAATAAAAAAACCGGTGCAATTACTTACACCGGCTTTAACATATTTTTAAAAAATATATTATTTATACTGTGGTATCAGGCTTTTTGCCAGCTCAACCATCTTCTTAATACCATCATCAGGTAAGCCGCCTTTTTTAAACTCGGCCAATACTTCAGGCAGTTTGTTCTGCATTTCCAGTAAAAAGTGCTCTTCAAACGCTTTTACGTTTTTAACAGCAACTTCGCGCAGCAAACCTTGTGTACCTAAGTAAATGATAGCCACCTGTTTTTCAACAGTAAAAGGAGTGTACTGTGGTTGTTTTAATATTTCCACGTTACGGGCACCTTTGTCAATTACCAGTTTGGTAGCAGCATCAAGGTCGCCACCAAATTTTGAGAAGGCTTCCATTTCGCGGTACAGGGCCTGGTCGAGCTTTAATGTACCGGAAACTTTTTTCATTGACTTAATCTGCGCATTACCACCAACACGGCTTACTGAGATACCTACGTTGATGGCCGGGCGTATGCCTGAGTTAAACAGGTTACCTTCCAGGAATATCTGTCCGTCGGTAATAGAAATTACGTTTGTTGGGATGTATGCAGAAACGTCGCCAGCCTGTGTCTCGATGATAGGAAGGGCAGTTAATGAGCCACCACCTTTTGCAAGATGTTTGATAGACTCTGGTAAGTCGTTCATGTTTCTTGCAACCTCATCATTGTTAATGATTTTGGCAGCCCTTTCCAGCAAACGGCTGTGCAGGTAAAACACGTCACCAGGGTAAGCTTCACGTCCTGGAGGCCTTCTTAACAGCAGGGATACCTCACGGTAAGCCACCGCCTGTTTTGAAAGGTCATCATAAATAATCAGTGCAGGGCGGCCGGTATCGCGGAAGAACTCGCCTAACGCTGCACCTGCAAATGGCGCATAGAACTGCTGGGGAGCAGGGTCGCTTGCAGAAGCGGCTACTATGGTAGTATAAGCCAAAGCACCATTATCGCTAAGTGTTTTCATAACACCAGCAACGGTAGAGGCTTTTTGGCCAATGGCTACATATATACAATATACAGGCTTGCCTGCATCATAAAACTCTTTTTGGTTTATGATGGTATCAATACAAATGGCAGTTTTACCAGTTTGGCGGTCGCCAATTACAAGCTCACGCTGGCCACGGCCAATAGGTATCATGGCATCAATGGCTTTAATACCAGTTTGTAATGGTTCTTTTACCGGTTCGCGATAAATTACACCAGGTGCTTTACGCTCCAGGGGCATTTCGTAAAGTTCGCCGGTAATAGGCCCTTTACCATCAATAGGGTCGCCCAGGGTGTTAATAACACGCCCAATAAGGCCTTCGCCCACTTTAATTGAGGCTATCTGGCCGGTACGTTTTGCCTTAGCACCTTCTTTAATGCTGCCGCTTTCGCCCATTAATACCACACCCACATTGTCTTCTTCAAGGTTAAGCGCAATGGCTTTTGTACCGTTTTCAAAAACAACCAGCTCGCCAGAGCGTACATTGTTTAATCCGTACACGCGGGCAATACCATCGCCCACCTGTAATACGGTGCCCACTTCTTCCAGTTCAGCAGACGAATTAAAGTTGCTTAGCTGCTCCCTTAATATCGCTGAAATTTCATCGGGTTTAATTTCTACCATATTGTTTATTGTTTGCCCCCATCCCCTGCTGGGGGTATGGGCTTTTTATGAATTTAAATCCAAACGTTTAAAGCGGTAACAGCATCATCTGCCGCATACTGCCTGTAATATTATTTTATATTATGTTCGTACAGGTTGCTGGTAAACTGCTTTTTAATATCCTTAAGGTCGCGCAGTATGCTGGCATCAACAAGGTTATTGTTAAACTCCAGTACAAAACCACCAATCAGGCTTTCGTCTGTGGCCGTTTCAAGTTCAATATTCAGCAAACCGGCATCGCCGTTAATTCTTGCTTCAATGCTGCTTTTAACCTCGTTGCTTAATGGTGTGGCAGAAGTAATTTTTACCTTGTGTATACCTTTAATGCTGTTATACTGGTCAATAAAAGCACCTGCAATTTCTGGCAGGTCGTTCTCACGGCTTTTGGTAACCAGCAACTTTATAAAACCTGCAGTAAGCTCAGTAACACGGCCTGCTGTTACAGCCACCAAAATACTGTTCTTTTTATCTGCTTTTATAATGGGGCTGCGCAAAACGTTTACAAAGTCGGGGTTGCTTTTACAAACAGACTGCAATAAGCGCATATCGGCATACACCTGCTCTAATTGGCCTTTCTCTATAGAAAGGTCAATCAAACTTTTTGCGTACCGTGCTGCTAACCTTAAATTGGGCATAATTTTTATAATTTGAAAATTTGAGCATTTGAAAACGAATTAGTTGTAACAACAACGCATTTTCAATCTTTCAAATTAACACACTTCAAATTGATTAGTTTAATTTAACGTGTTCTGTCAACTGCTTAATATAGCTCTCCTGTGCTGTTTTGTCAGCCAGTTCCCTGCGCAGCACTTTTTCTGCCACTTCAATAATAAGGTTGCCTGCCTGGTTTTTAACATCGGTTAAAGCTGCATTTTTCTGCTGCTGAATAGCCTGTTGTGCGTCTGCAACAATTCTGTCATATTCGCTTTTAGCTTTTTCTTTAGCGGTAGACAGCATTTTGTCGGCAGTTTCTTTAGCTTCTTTAATAAGCAATGCCCTTTCTTCGCGCGCTGTTGCCATTAAAGCTTCGTTCTCGTTTTTCAACTGAGCCATTTCAGCTTTTACTTTCTCAGCGCTTGAAATTGCATCAGCAATGCCTTCTTCGCGTTCTTTTAAAGAAGAAAGGATGGGTTTCCATGCAAATTTCTTCAGTATAAAAAACACTACCAAAAACGCTATAAGGGTCCAAATAAGTAACCCAAAACTGGGATTGAGCAAATCCATATTAAACTATTGAAATTTTAAAAGGAATGTTTTTAACATCTCCAAACCAACGGAACTTCAAATTTAATTGCTGCACCCTTTGCCCTGTGCATTAAGTGCAGCAATAATTTTGTCGTAAATTATTTTACGAAGATAGCTAACACTGCAGCGATAACGGCAAACAGCGCAACACCTTCCACGAAAGCCGCGGTAAGGATCATGCTCGCACGGATATCGTTTGTAGCTTCTGGCTGACGGGCAATGCTTTCTACAGCACCTTTACCAATCTGGCCGATACCTATACCGGCACCTATAGCTGCTAAACCAGCACCTACTGCGGCACCTGCATTAGCTAATCCATCTAACAATACAGTCATAGTATTGGGTTTTTTGATTTATGAAAAAAAGTGATGATTAATAATTATATTGTTGATACGATTTCATCGTGTCCGTGGCCGTGGTTTTCATCATGGTCGTGGCCGCCTTCAAAGGCCTGGCTGATGAATACTGCGGTTAAATTGGTAAAGATGAAAGCCTGTATAAATGCAACAAGAATTTCAATTAGGTAAATAAATATGGCAAAAGCAAGGGAAACGGGTGAAAAACCGTAACCGGCCCCAACGCTTAATGTACCAAAGATAAATATCAAAAAGATAAGGCAGGTAATAATCATGTGCCCTGCAATCATGTTTGCAAAAAGACGAATAATTAACGCCACTGGTTTGGTAAAGATGCCCAAAAACTCCACAACAACCAGTATTGGTTTTACAAAGCCTGGTGCAGGTGGGTTAAAAATGTGCTTCCAAAAATGGCCGTTGGTGTTAAATATGATCACAAAAAAGGAAATAACACCCAATACAACCGTAAAGGCGATGTTGCCGGTTACGTTTGCCGAACCAGGTATTAAACCAAACAGGTTATTGATAAGGATAAAGAAGAAAACGGTGAGCAGGTAAGGCATGTACTTTTCGTACTTTTTGCCCAGGTTTGATTTGCCTACCTCATCGCGGATGAAGGTGATAACAGGCTCAACAGCGTTTTGAAAACCAGTTGGTGCCTTCATTGCACCGTTTTTGGTGTATTTATTGGCTACTTTAATTAACAAAACAACCAATACAATAAGGCCAAGTAGCATTTGTGCTACGTTACGGGTAATGGAAAGGTCGTATAATTTTATAGAAGCATCTTCGGCAACAATTTTGCCTTCTTCCAGTTTGTAGCCATCAAAAACTTCGCCGTGTTCAAAGCGGGAAGACATAAATACATCCAGGCCCTTTTGCGGGGAATATATAATAACAGGTAGTGGCAGCACGATGTCTTTATCGCCAACTGTAAGAAAATGAAATTCGTGGGCATCCAATATATGCTCCATTAATACTTTTCCAGGTTCAAACGTGGCTTTCTCGGCTTTATGTTCGGTAGAATCCTGCGAAATAGCAGGTGTACACAAACCCAGCAAAATCAGGCTGAAACCCGCTGTCAGTAAAGATTTTAGGCTTTTTGATACCATACCCATCCTCAAAATTTGGCGCAAAGGTAAGGGTTTGGCCTGCTAAAAACTGAATTTATCCACAGGTTTTTAAGAAAAAGTTAATGGGTTTACCCGTTTTGTTTCTACCTGCTAAGTTTCTGGTTAGCTACAGGTTTATTGCATGGGGTTTCTGCCGGGCGTTCCGATGAAGAGGGGGCAGGGTAATTTGCAAAAAGAACTTGATGCAGGTAATATTTTAAATAGGGTAAACCAGTGTTAATATAACAGGCCCGGATTTATTGTTAAATCCGGACCTGTTTAACTTATAGCCAATCTGCTGTTATTAACCTGCTGATTAAACCTATTCGTGTATAACCATCAATGGTATGTGGCTGTGAAAAGCCAGTTGTTTTGTGTGGCTTTCTTTAAACAGTTTTTCAAAAAAGCCATGCTTTTTAGGGATGGTTATAATAAGGTCTGCTTCTTTTTCTTTGGCAAAACCATCTATGGCTTCAATAAAATCTGTGCTGTCAACAAAATGGTATTCAGGCTCGTAACCATATAGCAGGGTATCCAGCAAAAGGCTTTCAAAAGGTGTTTCTGCTGAAAAATGCTTGTTATCATGGTCAATGTTCAGCACCAATAATTTGGCTTTTGTCTCGTCCAGCAGTTGCTTTATAGCTTTTACAGGGGTGCTTTCAACCACCTTTTTAAAGTCGCAGGCAAACACCACTTTTTTAATGGTTGTAAAAACACCGCCGGGGGGTACAATTATTACCGGTAGGGTAAGGTGTTTGGCAACATCTACCGCGCTGCTGCCTATAAGTGTTTCATCAAGCTTGCCGCCGCCGGTAACACCCATTACAACAATATCAATAGTGTACTGTTTACAAACGTCGTTAATGTCGCTGGTTAGTAAGGCAAACTCGCTTACTGTTTCTATTTCTATGTCACCAGGCTGGTACCCGGCAATAATTTCTTTAAAATGTTCAAGTCCTGCCACGCTTATTGCCTTCAACTCATTAAAATCAATCAGTTCAACAGGGGCAATAGTGGTGTCTGTTGCTATGGGCTGCTGGTAAGCATTGTAAACAACAATCTTTTTTATACCCAGTTGTTTGGCAAAGTTTACAGCGTATAAAGCAGCATTTTTAGCTGTTTCAGAAAAATCGGTTGGTAATAACAGTGTATGCATATTGGTTAATATTTTAATGTAAAAGTATTAAACTGGTAAATTATTGGCATGATAAACATCATAACAATAACTGATAAAACCCAATATCCATGGTGTTTTGCATGCCGGGTGCTGCAACGCTATGCTATATTTTCAATAATGCCTGCAATGCCCTGCCCCCCGCCAACACATGCACTAACTATGCCATATTTTTTGTTAAGCCGCTTCATATCGTTAAGCAACTGCACTGTAAGCTTACAGCCGGTGCAACCCAGCGGGTGCCCCAGGGCAATGGCGCCGCCGTTAATATTAACTATATCGGGGTTAAGGCCCAGCTCCCGTATTACGGCTACCGCCTGCGATGCAAAAGCCTCGTTAAGTTCAATAAGGTCAATCTCGCCAAGCGACATGCCCGCCTGTTTAAGCACTTTGGGTATGGCTGCAACAGGGCCTATGCCCATAATACGCGGGTGTACCCCGGCGCTGGCACAATTAACCAGCCTGCCAATAGGTTTTAACCCAAGCTCGTTAACCATACGTTCGCTCATTACAATTACAAAAGCAGCCCCATCGCTTGTTTGCGATGAGTTACCGGCTGTAACACTGCCACCCAGGGCAAAAGCAGGTTTTAGTTTGGCCAGTGCTTCCACCGTGGTATCGGCACGTACGCCTTCATCTGTATCAACTATATAATTCTTTACTTTCCTTTTGCCCTTTTCATCCACATAAACCTGCTCAACATTTATGGGTAAAATGCCGTTTTTAAAATGGCCGCCCTGTATAGCCTGCAATGCTTTTGCATGGCTGTTAAAGGCAAACTGGTCCTGGTCTTCGCGGCTTACATTAAACTCCTTAGCCACTGCTTCGGCAGTAAGCCCCATGCTTAAATAATAATCGGGCTCGTCTTTGGCAATGCTGTAGGCAGGTACCGTTTTCCAACCGGCAGTGGGCACCAGGCTCATGCTTTCGGTACCACCGGCAATAATACACTCCGCCATGCCGGTGCGTATTTTAGCCGTGGCCATGGCAATGCTTTCCAGGCCGCTGGCGCAGTAGCGGTTAATGGTAATGCCTGCCACTTCAATAGCAAGGGCACGGGCGGCAATAATACGCCCAAACTGCAGGCCCTGCTCTGCCTCCGGCACCGCATTACCCACTATAACATCATCAATCCTTTTTACATCAAGCTGGGGAA
>CAZRDD010000006.1:0-10473 GCA_964598675.1 uncultured Parafilimonas sp. | reverse complement strand
GTTAACCCCTTTATTACTTCAACGGCAAGGTCATCTGGCCTGTAGAATCTAAAACCGCCTCTCTTACTCTTGGCAACCGCTGTGCGGTACCCGGCAACTATATATGCTTCCTGCATGGCAAACACTGTTTATACCGTAAAAATAACAAAAAGTTGTTTATGCAACTAAAATGGGCTGTTAAGTTTTTGTGCGTTCATTTTAACAGCTTTTACAGCAGCCTGCCCTGCTGTAATTTTAATTTTTGTTAGCCTTGAAGCGATTTTTATTGGCGCAAGGCGTAAAAATCCTTCTCAATCTGCGCCAATTTTTGGTTCTTTGCAGCATGTTATATCCCCTTATACGTAATATACTTTTTGGGTTTGATGCTGAGGCGGTACACTACTTTGCTATGAACAGCCTGAAAAAAGGATGCAGCATTGCCCCGGTAAAAAAGCTGTTACAATCATCGTTCCAGTTAAACCACCCAAGCCTGCAAAAAACAGTGTTTGGGCTGCCGTTTAAAAACCCGGTAGGCCTGGGGGCGGGGTTTGATAAAAATGCCCTTTTTTTAAACGAACTGGAAACCCTGGGGTTTGGCTTTGTTGAAATTGGCACCGTTACCCCCAAACCACAACCCGGTAACGATAAGCCAAGGCTTTTTCGCCTGAAGGAAGATAAAGCCCTTATTAACCGTATGGGTTTTAACAACGAGGGGCTGGAAGCTGTTGCTACCAGGTTAAAAAAGCGTATGGCCGCCGGTACTGCACTGCAAAACCCCATGATTATAGGGGGTAACATTGGCAAAAACAAGGTTACACCCAACGAGGATGCCTGGAAGGATTATGAAATATGCTTTAAAGGGTTGTTTGATTGTGTTGATTACTTTGTGGTAAACGTAAGCAGCCCCAATACGCCGGGGCTGAGGGAATTACAGGAAAAAGATTCGCTGCGCAAAATATTATCGCAGCTGCAACATATTAATTATGGTATGGCAGCCAAAAAGCCTTTGCTGCTAAAAATTGCCCCCGATTTAACCAAAGAGCAGCTTGATGATATTGTAAGCCTTGCTTTTGAAGTGAAGCTGGATGGGCTTGTTGCTACAAACACCACCATTGACAGGAGTAACCTTAGCGCAACCGCCAAAGCAAAAAGCGAAGCAATAGGTGCTGGTGGGTTAAGCGGCCTTCCGCTGCGCGAAAGGGCAACAGAAGTGGTAACTTACCTAACCACGCAAACAAACCAGCAGATACCTGTTATTGCCAGCGGCGGTATTTTTACCGCAGCAGATGCTAAGCAAAAACTGGATGCTGGCGCACAGCTTGTGCAGGTTTGGACTGGCTTTATTTACGAAGGGCCCGGCATTGTAAAAAACATTTGCACCGGCCTGGTAAAATAGCCCTTATACATTTATACAAACCTTGAATAACATACATACATGAACCAACTGTTTACCATTGATGCCTTAGTTAGCCTTGTTACCCTTACGGTGCTGGAAATAGTGCTGGGTATTGATAACGTGATATTCGTTTCGATTATCATGAACAAAATGGGTACCACCAAACAACGGCTTAGCGCCCGCAGAATATGGATGTTTGGTGGCATAAGCATACGTATTGGCCTGCTGGCACTGCTTACAACATTGGTTACACACGGCAGTAAGGAGCTTTTTGGTTTTACGGTTAACGATAAGCATATCGGCTTTTCCCTGCGCAATATTATTATGTTTGCGGGCGGGCTTTTTCTATTGTATAAAACAGCTTCGGAAATACACGAAAAGTTTGACGCACCCGATGAGGAGAGCAGCGTAAAGCCCAAAAGCAGTTCCTTCGCATCGCTTATCGTTCAAATACTTTTGGTGGATACGGTGTTCTCCTTCGATAGTATTATTACCGCCGTTGGCCTGGCCAATCATGTGGAAGTGATGATGATTGCGGTAATCATCGCTATGATACTCATGTTCTTCTTCTCCGAAAAAATATCCTCCTTCATTCACAAATACCCATCCCTTAAAATGCTGGCCCTGTCTTTTTTACTTATGGTGGGCTTTAGCTTATTTTTTGAGGGGCTTGAACCTGTACACGGCAGCCATATTGATAAGGCTTACATTTATTTTGCCATGGCTTTCTCCTTTGGGGTGGAGTTGCTTAACATTCGCCTGCGCAAAAAAACAAAACAGCCGCATTAAATATTACACGTAAAAACAGCCAGTTTATGGTGCTTACAGCGTTGGTTATGTAAACAATAATGCATGAATTAGCCTATTCTGTACTTTTCGTTCCAAAATAACATAGCTTTTACATATCCATGACATGCAGCCCTTGCTGATAAGTGTAGATACACTAATTTTGCCCCTGCATGTTACAAGCATTAGACATATTGAAAGTGGCGCACAGAAATGCTGTTGAACCCAGCATGAGCCTGCTGCACCTGAAAGAACAGCACATACCTGGTTCCATTCAATATGTTGTACGCCGTTACTACCCCCAGCAAACCTGGACGAGTGAAGATACCGGCATGCTGGTGTATCATTACAACGAAGCCAGCAGCCAGGAAAACTTTTTAGAACTGCGTTTTTGCATAAGCGGCAATAAATACTGTTTTGAACGTACCTGCGCCCAATGTAATGAGCTGCCCACGCAAAACTGCAGCGGCAAGCACGAAACCATTGATGTGTTTTCCTTCCACTTTTCGGCTACCTTTTTACACCAGTTTGTACACAATGTAAAGCTTAGTAACCGTAAGGATGAAGTGTTGGCTTTTAAGCACCCCAACTCCTTTACCAAAATATTCCCGGTTTGCAGCCGTAAACGCATGGCGCTGGACTCCATGCTTAACCACAGTTACAGCGGTGCCCTGGAAAATATTTATACCAACGCTAAAGTACACGAGTTGCTGCTGTACAGCCTGGAGTGTTTGGTTGATGAAAAAGAAGAAGGCTTTGCCTGTAAGTTTTTGGATGATGCTTTTGGCCGCGAACGCATTTACCAGGCACGCGAAATTTTATTACAGCACATTGGCGACCCCATTACCATTAAAGAATTAAGCCGAAAGGTGGCCATGAACGAGTGCTACCTGAAAAAAGGCTTTAAAGAAATATTCGGCACCACCATTTTCGATTTTTATCAGCAGCAGCGCATGGAGCATGCCAAATACCTGCTGTACGAAAAAGGCTTGAGCGTTACCGATGTATCCGCCCTGCTGGGGTACTCCTCCATATCGCATTTTTCCGCAGCGTTTAAAAAACATACCGGTTTAAAACCTTGCGACCTGCTTAGGTAGCTGTTGTATTATTTTACAGGGCATTGCATGCATTTACCCTCTTTTTAAATAACCTGTTACATACCGCACAAGTGCTTTTAAACCAATACTTTTTGATAACAGTTTTATAGCTTTTTTACCTGTTTTTGTGTTTACTTTTGCTGCAAATACTCAAACAATGAAAAAGTTATGCCTGCTTTTAACAGCAGTTCTTGCCATTAACCTGTGCGCTGTTGCACAAATTAACACCCCAGCTCCAAGCCCCCTGCAAACCGTTCACCAGGCTTTTGGGCTTTCAGCAATTGATCTTTCGTACTCCCGCCCCGGCATGAAAGGCCGTAAAATATTTGGCGACCTTGTGCCTTTTGGTAAAGTTTGGCGTACTGGTGCAAACAGTGCCACCACTATTACCTTTGGCGATGATGTTATTATTGGACAAACCAAAATAGCCCCAGGTAAATATGGCCTGGTTACCATACCCGGTAAAGATAGCTGGACCATTATTATTACCAAACAGCTTGATATTACCAACCCAGCTGCCTATAAACCAGAAAATGATGTGGTTAAAATAATATCTAAGCCTGCTACCATTGGCCATGCGGTTGAAACCTTTACCATGCAGATTGATGATGTACAGCCAACAAGCTGCACTTTATGGATTACATGGGAGAATACAGCCGTGCCTTTGCGCATTAAAACTGAGATTGATGCCAAAGTAATGGCACAGATTGATACGGCTATTGTTGGCAGCAACCCACCTTATTTTGCCGCAGCGGGTTACTATTTTAACAATGGTAAGGACCTTACAAAAGCTAAAGGATGGGCATTAAAAGCTACAGAAGCAAACCCCGATGCTTACTACATGTTTTACCTGCTGGCACAGATTGAGGAAAAAATGGGCGATAAGGCTGCTGCCATTGCAACAGCCCAGCACTCCATTGAACTGGCTAAAAAAGCACCTAATGCTGATTATGTAGCCCTTAATGAGAAGTTGATTAAACGCTTGCAATAACACCTTTAATAAGATTGACTATATACAGGAAAGCCTGCGGAATTTTAATAACCCGCAGGCTTTCCTGTATATGTTTGTTTTTTGCTTTTTTATAATGCGGTAAAACAGCCTGGTGCATTTACCGTAATAAGCGCTTAAAATAGTAGCGCTGTTGGGTATTACCATAAATATTCAATAGGGTACAAACATAAAACCCTTAAAAACCCACCGGTAATGCAGGTTTTTAAGGATTATAACGTAGTAATGTGTTACCCACAAAACTTACACTACTGCCGGTAAGTTATTCCCCGCTGGGTTTTACCAGGCCAAGTTTAGCTTCCAGGCTTAAAGTAGCGTGGGGTACGGCGCGTAAACGGGCTTTATCTATCAACTTACCTGTAACGCGGCAGATACCATACGTTTTGTTTTCAATGCGTATCAGCGCTTTTTCCAGGTGGTCAATGTACGTAATTTGCCTGCTCGCCATCTGGCTCAACTGCTCACGTTCCATGCTCATACTGCCATCTTCCATGGTCATGTACCGGCTTTCGCTTTCATCGCCGCCCATATCGTCTTTACGGGTTATTAAGCCCTGAAGGTAGTTTAACTCCTTTTTTGCGGCTTCCATTTTTTTGTTGATAAGCTCCCTGAACTCTGTCAGGTCGGCATCATTATATCTAACCAATGCTTCGTTTTTTTTTGGTGAATTTTGTTTTTGCTCTGCTGGTTTATCTTCAGGCGTATTGGTGTTGTTAACTGCAGCCGTATTTTTTGGTTTTTTTGTTTCCAAAACCTGTTCTTCTTTGCTGCTAACAGGTTTTGCCTGCGTTGTTGCTGTTACTTCTGCAGCAACAACCTCATCAGCAGGTTTCTTTTTTGTTGCTGGCTTGGGCGGCTTTGCCTCCTTTTGGTCCACAGCAACTTTGGAAGCAGGTTTAGCTGTTGCCTTTTTTACCGGGGCGGCCTTTTCTGCAGCAGGTTTCGCCGCTAACTTTGTATCCTTTTCAGGCACAGCTTTTTTTGCGGCAGCCTTGGCCAAGGGGGCGGCGGCTTTTTCAGGCGCAGGTTTTTTAGTTGGCATACAGCATTAAACTTTTTTATTAACGCTTATTTTCAGCAGCACATCATTTACCTCAATCTCGGTTGCTTCCTGCAATTGTGGTACCCATTCCAGTGAATCTGCCAAAATTTCCGCGCAAATATAGTTCTTAAATTTTATTAAGGATGCCTGAACGGGGGCGCCTTCAAGCACATTTACGAATATACGGTCTGTTAAATCAAAACCGCTTTCTTTTCTTATATTTTGTATTCTATTTACAAATTCTCTTGCATCACCCTCCTGTTTCAACTCGTCGGTAATAACAATATCAAGCGCAACAGTAAGGCTGCCCTTGCTGGCAACACTCCAGCCTGGTATGTCTTCGGCAGTAATATCAACATCGGCCAGCAGCAGTTCTGCATTGCCTCCGTCAAACGCCAGTTCAAAACGGCCCTCTTTTTCAATAGCGGCAATATCGTGCTGGGTAAAGGCGGCAATGGCTGCGGCGGCGGCCTTCATTTTAGCACCCAGTTTGGCACCAAGTGTTTTAAAATTGGCCTTAATTTTCTTTTTGATAATGCCTTCCGTATCTGTTATGTACTGCAGCTCTTTTATGTTTACCTCGGCTTTAACCAGGTCTTCCACTTTTTCAAGCTGTTGCTTCATTTGCGGGTTTAGTACTGGTATCAGCACCTTTTGCAGTGGCTGGCGTACTTTAATGTTTACTTTTTTACGCAGCGACAGTACGAGGGATGATACATCCTGCGCCAGTTGCATCCTTTCCTCCAGCAAGCTGTCTATTACAGCCTCGTTGGCCACCGGAAAATCAGTATGGTGTACCGATGCAGCATTGTACCTGCCCGTTACAGCCTCAAGGTTGCTGAAAACAGCATCGCTGAAAAAGGGCGAAACTGGTGCAATAAGCCTTACCAGGGTTTCCAGGCACTCGTACAGGGTTTGGTAGGCGCAAATTTTGTCGTGTTCGTACTCCCCTTTCCAAAAGCGGCGGCGGCACAGGCGTACGTACCAGTTGCTAAGGTGTTCATCCACAAACTCTTCCACGGCACGGCCCGCAATGGTAGGTTCGTAATCATCCATAGCCTGTGTAACCTTTTTAATAAGGGTATTGAGGGAGGAGAGTATCCATCGGTCAATTTCCGGCCTTTCTGCCAGCGGTATGTATGCCTCCTTAAACGCGAAGCCATCCACATTGGCGTAAAGGGCAAAAAACTGGTAGGTATTGTACAGGGTACCAAAAAACTTACGTTGAACTTCCTTAATGCCATCCAGGTCAAACTTAAGGTTATCCCAGGGGGATGCATTAGTAATAAGGTACCAGCGGGTGGCATCTGCGCCAAAGTTGCCGATGGTTTCAAACGGGTTTACCACGTTGCCCAGGCGCTTACTCATTTTATTGCCGTTCTTATCAAGCACAAGCCCGTTGCTTACACAGGTTTTATAGGCCAAGCCGGGGTATTTTTCCTCGCTCACCTCAAAGCCGTTTTTCCTGAGTTCCTCATGAACAGAATCTTTTATCAGCGAGCCGATGGCATGCAGGGTATAAAACCAGCCCCTGGTTTGGTCAACACCTTCGGCGATAAAATCTGCAGGATAGTTTTGGGCAAAGACTTCCATGTTTTCAAATGGAAAATGCCACTGTGCTAAAGGCATAGCGCCAGAATCGAACCAAACATCAATTAGGTCTGGAACACGTTTCATGGCTTTGCCAGATGGGGATAACAGCGTTATATTGTCTACATAAGGCTTATGCAAATCAATAGGAGCCTGCGGGTTGCGAATACTGTCGTCATTCAAGCTGCCTGCTTTTTCAATTTCAGCAGTTAATTCCTGTAAGCTGCCTATGCAAATTTCTTCTTCGCCATCCTCCGTTCTCCAAACAGGTAAAGCGGTGCCCCAAAACCGACTGCGGCTAAGGTTCCAGTCAACCATGTTTTCCAGCCAGTTGCCAAAACGGCCTTCGCCGGTGCTTTTTGGTTTCCAGTTAATGGTTTTGTTAAGCTCCACCATCTTATCCTTCAGCGCAGTGGTTTTAATAAACCAGGCATCCAGCGGATAATACAATATGGGTTTATCAGTTCTCCAGCAATGGGGGTAGCTGTGTTCGTATTTTTCTTTTTTAAACAGTTTGCCTTCTTCCTGCAGTTTAAGCACTATCCTGTCATCAACACTAATGTATTTCTTCAGGTCTTTTACTATGCCTGCAGCTTCAAGCGCCTGCTTTTGCTTTTTAAAATCGGCTTCTTTCTCGTCGTCTTTTAAATAATCTTCTTTAACATACTCTTCTTCAAAAAGGTAAACGCCATCGCTTATGCCTTTTACAAAACGGCCACGCTTATCAACCATGGTTAATATACCAATGCCGTATTTGCTGCCCACACGGTAGTCATCTGCACCAAAAGCGGGGGCGGTATGTACAATACCGGTACCATCCTCGGTGGTTACAAAATCGCCCAGCAGTACGGTAAATGCATTAGGATTATCGGTTTGGTTGCCTTCAAATGGCATTAGTTGCTCGTAGTGTATACCCTCAAGGTCGCGGCCCTTGAATTCACTTAGTATTTGCCACCAAGTTATTTTACCCTTGTCAAATATTTCTTTTGATAATTCCTTTGCCTCATTTTCTGATAAGTTGCCCCTATTTGCTATTTTATAGCTCAAGTTTATCCGATGGCTATAATCTCCAGCTACATTGAGTTCATTTGCACTGACAAAATATTTGTCAAGTAAGGCTTTTGCCAAAATCACATAGCAAAGTTCATTTGTATATGGATTTGCTGTTTCTACAAGTACATAATCAATATTCGAACCAACAGTTAAACCAAGATTTGATGGAAGTGTCCAGGGAGTTGTAGTCCAGGCAAGGAAAAAGATACTGCTTTCTGTCAGATTAACAGATTGAAATATTTCTTCTCCCTTCAATCCTTTATTTAAATCATCAAACAAAAACTTACTTTTATCATTTTTCACAGCCTTGAACATGGCTACGGCAGTGGTATCTGTTACATCCCTGTAACAGCCGGGCTGGTTAAGCTCGTGGCTGCTAAGGCCGGTACCCGCTGCGGGCGAGTAAGGCTGTATACTCACGCTCTCGTACAGCAAACCCTTGTTATACAATTGCTTAAGTATCCACCAAAGGCTCTCAATGTAGTTGTTTTCAAAAGTTATGTAAGGGTGTTCAAGGTCAACCCAATAGCCCATTTTGGTGGTAAGCTCGTCCCACTTGTCTTTATACCGCAATACCGCTTCGCGGCATTTTTGGTTGTATTCTTCAACGGTAATTTTTTTACCAATGTCTTCTTTGGTAATGCCGAGTTCTTTTTCCACGCCCAGTTCAACAGGCAGGCCGTGCGTATCCCAGCCGCCTTTGCGTTTTACCTGGTAACCGCGCATGGTTTTGTAACGGCACACAAGGTCTTTAAGGGTACGGGAAATTACATGGTGAATACCGGGCATGCCATTGGCGCTCGGCGGCCCTTCGTAAAAAACGAAAGGGGGTGCGCCATCGCGCAGTTCCACACTTTTTTCAAATGCTTTGCTCTCCTTCCATTTAGCCAGTATCTCCTGTTCTATTGCGGGAAGGTGTAAACCTGAAAATTCTCTGTAAGTATTACCCATAACCAAAAAGCCTTTCTTTTCTGTTGTGTAATTTAGGGCTGCAAAGGTACGGAATATAAGGGAGGAAAAGAGAAAGTTGCGCGTAGAGATAAGCCGGCGCAATACCTGCAGGTGTTCGGTTTAGTTTTTAGAGCCATTGGGCTGAAATTGAAATTCTTTCCGCTCAAAAACTTTATATTGCAAAACATAAGCTCTTAAAAAAGTCCTGGTATTCTAATGAACCATTCAACACATAAATCAAGCCTTTTAATCCTTATACTATTTGTTCTTCAAGGCACCTTTGCAGGGTATGCACAACAAAACGTTACTTTTCCGGTGATTAGGGGCGTTCATACATTTAAGTGGGTTTTGATAGAGAAAAAGGTACTGCGTGCGACTGTTACTAAATTCATTAAAAGCCATCCTGATAATTTTGGTGCTTATAGAACCCCAAACATGTATTCACGTACACTGGACGACCTGTACCCCTGCCTGCATTTTATTGACATGAATAATGATGGCCTTGATGATGTTTTTTATGCGGGCCGCAGTACAGGAGAGGGTAACGAGGTTGAAATTTTTGTAAACAATGGCAAAGGTTATAAACAGGTGTTTGAAGACCTGCAGGGCGTTGTACAAATTGACTGGGATAAGAATAAACTAAGCATGCTTTATATTGAAACCTGGGGTTGCTGCGATGAATACAGGACTTTTAATAAGATTTATGCAGTTGTTTTTGATAAAAACAAAATGCCAGCTTTTAAACAAATTTACCAGGGGGTAGTATTAGAAAGCACCCCGGAGCCAGACAGCCTATTTGATAAGCAGTTTAGGTTTGAAGTTTTGAACGACAATTATAAACTGCGCTCAGCCCCCGTGATAGATGACTCTACTTTTGAGCGCTGGAATACAGACCCTGTTGCAGAAGTGCGCCGTATTGGATATGGTAACTTTATTGCATTGATGCCTGCTAAAGCTAAAGGCACGGCTGTTGGTTGGAAAAAAGATAATACCGGGCGAGTTTGGTGGTATGTAGAAATAGACGCAGAATGTACTCTGCGTAAAAATGGCCACAATTTTAATGATAACAGTATTGCTACAAAAAGTATTGGCTGGGTGAGCAGCCGGTTTTTGCGGAAGTTATAAAGCTGGCCGCAACGTTAAAAATAGTGCGTCTCTAAAAATAAGCCAATGGCCTAACCCCCGAGTGTTTTACAAAATACTGTAAGCTTAGCCTTATATTGCAGTTAGAAAACTTAGCCTTACGCCCGGTATGAGAAAACTTTTGTTTTTATTGTTGCTGTTATTGCCCGCTTTTGCATTTGCGGATACGTTTGTTGTTACCAACAATGCAGACAGTGGCCCCGGTACATTGCGGGATGCTTTGCAAAAAGCAGCAGACAATGGCACGGCTGTTACCGATAACATATCTTTTAACCTTGCAGATGTAAGCGAAACTGGCCGAACCATAGTAATACAATCGGTGTTGCCCAATATTACAAGCAACCTGGTAATTGATGGCACTACACAGCCAGGTGTACCATTTGGCGTATCCAATGCACCTGTAAGAATAACTATTAACAAGTTCCCC